>JAPLGY010000725.1 GCA_026389955.1 Caldilinea sp.
TTCAGCCACGGTCGGATAGTCAAAGACCAGGGTCGAGGGCAGTGGACAGCCGAGTCGGCTTTGTAAGCGGCTGCGCAGCTCAATCGCCATGAGCGAATCGATACCGACTTCAAAGAGGCGCTGGGTGGGGTCGATCGTCTGGGGGTCGTTGACACCCAGGACTGCGGCCACCTGGCCGCCGATCGCGGCCAGCAACTGTTCTTTGGCTTCATCGAACGGCAAAGCTGCCAACGTAGCCAGGAAAGGTTGCATCGGCGCGGGCGCTGTGGTTGGGCGCAGTGCTGCCGGGAGCAACGAAGGGATTGTTTGCTGGCGAAACGCCTCGACGTCTACAATCGGCAGCACGCTTACTTGCGGCCAAGGCTCTTGCAACAAGCTCAGGCAAATCTGTGCACCTTCCTGCGGATCCAAAAAGTGCAAGCCACCGCTGTGCAGGGTTGTTTGGGTGCTGGTTCGCGCGGCCATGCCCACCTCAGCCCAAGGTCCCCATTGAATGCTGAGGGCGGGCAGGCCGTTGTGGTGCCGGTGATGGGCCAAAGCATCCAAAAAGGCATTGGCGGCGGCATAGTTGCCCTGTCCAACGGAACCAAGCAGTGCTGCTGCCGAAAAGCAGACAAAGAAATCCAGCGCGTCGTCCTGGGTCAAGCTGTGCAGGTGCCAGGCGCCCTGCACTTTGGGTTGCATCACCCGTGCCAGCCGTTCTGCGTTTTGATTGCGCAGAATGCCATCATCGAGCACGCCTGCCGCATGGATGACGCCGCGCAAGGGCGCTGCAGCCCGACAGGCTGTCAAGGCCGTTGCCAGTGCTGTGGCATCGGCGACATCTGCTTGAAGGACCAAGACCTCTGCTCCCGCCGTGCGCAACTTCTGGACTGCTTGTTGGGCTGTCGGCGTTGACGCACCTGTGCGGCCGAGCAAGGTCAGATGGCGTGCTCCTTGCTGAACCAAGGCCTGGGCTACGGCCAGGCCAAGCCCGCCCAAACCGCCGGTGATCAGGTAGTTGCTGTCGGAGCGAATGGGGATGGAGGGTGTGGGGTTCCTGGCAGCCTCGGCTTGTGCCAGCCGCGCCACATAGCGCTGCCCTTGGCGGAACGCAAGCTGATTTTCCTGATCCGGGGCCAGGAGTTGGTCACAGAGCCAGGTCAGCGCCGCGTGGTCAGCGGTTGGGGGCAGGTCCACACAGATGCAGCCGGATTCGGGCTGTTCCAGGGCGATTGTGCGGCCCAATCCCCAAAGTGGCGCCTGGGCTGGTTGCACCTTCTCTCCGGGCAGCACAGCCTGGGCCCCGCAGCTGATCAACCACAGCCGGGGGGGCTGGGGGTGGCTGCTGAGGCTCTGCACGAGCGGCAGAAGGGGCGCGCATTGGCGTTCTGCAGCCGTTTGCACAGGGTCGGCGGTGGTGTGCCCTTCAGCACCCCAGAGATAGACAATCCCCTGCCAGGTCTCTCTTTGCCACAAAGATTGCCAGGCCGTGCGGTCGGTCGGGTCCAGGGTCTCCCACGGAGCAGCGGGGGGAAGGGGAGCGCCGTGTGTGGGAGAAGCGGGTGGTGCTGGCGCAACCAGGGTGACCGATCGGGATCGTGCCCGCAGCGCTGCTGCCAGCTGTTCACCGATGCCTTCTGGTTCTGCCAGAATCAGCCAGGGTCCTGGCCTGGCGGGGGAAGCGGGTGCAGCGCTGGCTTCCCAGACCAGGGTATGCAGCCAGGGGCGCCAGGCTTCCTGTTTTTTCTCTTCGGTGTTGGTGGGGGGGGAACCGGGGCGTTGGCGCAGCCCGTAGCGTTGGCGGTGGACCGGATGGGTTGGCAGCACCACTTTGCGCGTCTGCCCTGTGCCAACGACCCGATTCCAATCGACTGTGGCCCCCTGGACATAGAGCTGGGCCAGGCTGTCCAACAAGGTTTGCCATGCATCGTGGTCCTGGCGCAACCTGGGCAGCCCGAGCGGGGCGGAGGGGGGGGGGGGCTGCGTGGGCAAGGCAGTGGTTTGGTTGTTGTCTTCCAGGCATTGGCGTCCCATTCCCAGCAACACGGGCTGCGGCCCAATTTCGAGATAGGCGTGACAGCCCAAGGTCTGCAAGGTGGCCATGCCGGCGACAAACTGCACCGGTTGGCGGAGATGGCGCACCCAATAATCGGGTGTGGCGATGGCATCAGAG
>JAPLGY010000008.1 GCA_026389955.1 Caldilinea sp.
GTTGTGGTCAGCGCACAGCTGTGGTAGCCGCCGGCCGCGATGGCGGCCACGCCGCTGCCCAGGCCGCTGACCTCCAACGGCGTGTACCAGGTCTCGTGCGTGCCGTCGCCCAGCTGGCCGTAGTCGTTGTTGCCCCAGCACTTGGCGCCCCCTGTTGTGGTCAGCGCACAGCTGTGGTGGGTGCCGCCCGCGATGGCGGCCACGCCGCTGCCCAGGCCGCTGACCTCCACCGGCGTGTA
The DNA here is from genome assembly GCA_026389955.1 of Caldilinea sp. Next base: position 240 of record JAPLGY010000008.1, read on the forward strand.
CCGGGCGACGGTCGTGCCGTCGCCCAGCTGGCCCGAGGCGTTGTTGCCCCAGCACTTAGCGCCCCCCGCCGTGGTCAGCGCACAGCTGTGGTAGTAGGCTGTTATCCGAGCGATATTCCCCAGCGGTGCTAAAATCGGTGTGGCGGTCGGTGTAGGTGGGATCGGCGTCGCCGTGGGTGTAGGTGGGATCGGCGTCGCCGTGGGTGTAGGTGGGATCGGTGTGGCGGTCGGTGTAGACAGAGACGTCCACACATTGTAAAGCAGCCGATTGGGTGATAAGTCTCCAGGATTTCCGACGCGGCCGATGGTGGCGGCGGCGTTCAGAAGGTCGGCGACGGCTGCTGGTGAGGCAGAAGGCGAGCTCTGCACAAACAGCGCTGCCACCCCCGCAGTATGGGGCGATGCCATCGAAGTGCCAGACAGGCTGTTGGTCGCCGAGTCACCGGTATGCCATGCCGAGAGGACGTTGTCCCCTGGGGCAAAGATGTCCAGGCAGCTTCCGTAGTTGGAGAACCAGGCGCGAGTGTCGCTGCTGTCGGTTGCACCGACGGTGATGGCCTGCGCCTCACGCGCCGGTGAACTGCTGCACGCGTCTACGTTCGAATTGCCGGCAGCCACCACATGCACCACCCCTGCTGCCACCGAGTTGCGCAGGGCCAGATCGACCGCATCAGATGCGCCGCCGCCCAGGCTCATGTTGGCGACAGCAGGCTTGACATGGTTGGCGGTCACCCAGTCGATACCGGCGATCACACCCGACCAGGAGCCGCTGCCGCTGCAGTTGAGCACACGCACGCCGTGCAGGGTCGCCCCTTTGGCGACACCGTAAGTTGTTCCGCCGATCGTTCCGGCAACGTGCGTGCCGTGCCCCTGACAATCATCCGGTGTGGCGTCATTGTCAATGAAGTCGTACCCTGTCCCAATACGTCCGCTAAACTCTGTATGCGTGCTGCGAATGCCAGTATCCAGAATATAGACATGGACGTTGGCCCCGTTCCAAACCGAGGTATAGCTGTTGTCCAGCGGCAGCACACGTTGGTCGATGCGATCCAGTCCCCACGGCGGGTTGGGCTGCGTGTTGGCAATGCTGACAATTTGATCCTGCTCGATCCACGCAACATCGGTGTCCTGGCGGAGGGTCTGCACTGCCTCGTTCGACAAGGTCGCAGCAAAGCCCTGCAGTGCGCTGCTGTAGACAAAGTGAACGTCGGCACCAAGCACTGTTGTGGCCTGCACAGCTTTGCTGCGGATGGCGTCAGCACTGTAGACACGATCGCTTCGCAGCATGACGATGTACTGGTCGGCAATCCCCTGACCCGCTGTCGCCATGTGGACAGGGGCAGGTTCGTTGTCGGGCTCACTTTGCTGCAGTGGGTTGACGAAATCATCGGTGTGCAGCGTGCCTGCGATGTCGTTGGCGACCAGCGGCGATGCAAAAAGCAGACTCAACGTACAGAGCAGAGCGATCCCAAACAGTCTGGCTGACAAAGAGAGCAAAAGAGTTTTGTCAGATAGTCTTGATTTGTGCAGTTTCAAGGTGATTTTCATGGCGCTCCATCCAATAAAAATTTCAGCGAACAGGCCTGGTCTGGAATGATCTGCTATACTGCTATACTCGACCCCACTGTGATTCCCACTGTGATTGACACTGTGATTCCCACTGTGATTGACACGTTCCGGTATAGGTTTGTCTGGTTGTGCAGCACTGACAATCGACGTGGCGTACAGTTATGTGTGCAAATTGACAATGATATCCTCGTAAACCACGCGACCATTTCGCTTTACCCAAGATTCCGTAAAGCCCACATGCGAAATTGTATTACGGCTCGCATCTAGCTGCCGCTCTGTTTCCTGCACCACAACCTTTGGCTCAAGCACGTAAATCACCTTTACCTTGGTTTGTTCATGGGAATAAAAAACTGCGAAAAAAATTTTTGCAGTTCTCGTGATTCGATTTAGTGATTCCTGTCGCTTGTCAGGTGGTTCCTTAAACATCCTGTCAAACTGGCCTGTACCACCTTCTTTACAGGAAAGATATTCATAAAGAATTGAAGAGTTATTGATAGAGCAAGCATCGGCATCTCGTTTTGTGGTTATTAACTGATGTCCAAGATGATCTGCAATAATCATTTCCTTGATAAGCCCAGGCTGAAGAATGTTTTGGATCCCTACAGTTCTTGCAATCTTTGCAGCTTCTAATACCAAATCAATGATGTTTCTGTAAACATCACGCGTCATTGGAAAACCTTATGACATTTTGACCATACTCCAATGCTTTCAGGCGTTCATTTCCTGCTTGTACAAATTCAGGATTCATCTCAAAAGCAATGAAATTTCGAAGGTGGCGTTTGCAAACAACAGGACAAGTGCCTACCCCTGCGAACGGATCCAAAATCAGATCCCCCTGATTTGAGCTTGCCAAAATTAACCTTTCTATGAGTTTTTCTGGTTTTTGAATGGTATTAAGGGCGTCACGGCTGACTAACTCTTTAGATTTGTATGTGAGTTGCTTGATGTCACCCCATACGTCACCTGGATTTTTTCCTTTATCGTTAAATTTTGTTTTTCCATACTGTCCCTTCGTAACAGACGGAACTCGTTCACATCTTAGTCGATGTTCTAGCTCTACCAATTGTGCAACCCTTATGTCATCCAAATTAAAGCAACGCGGTCTGTTTCCTTTAATAAAGTAACAAATAATATCGTAATTATTTGTATAATTGAGCCTTCCTTGTGCCAATCTGCTCGGTTGATACCAAATAATCTTCGATTTTAGGTTTAGGTAGGGCCTGTAATCAATAAAGTCGATGCAATCCGGCTTTCCAAATAAGTAAAGCGCGCCACCCTCTTTGAGCTTTGCAGAAAGCTGTTTTAGAAGATCGAGGTTATATTCCTGTATCGACGATACCTTGTCCCAGTCATTTTGGGTGACCCCGTAAGGGCCATCACAAACAATCAGGTCAATCGACTCGTCTTCGACTTTACAAATCAGATCATAGGTATCCCCACAAGTGATGGTGTTTTCTTCAAGTGTAGTTTGCAACATTCCTCATTATGCATGGAGATGAAATAACGGCGAACGTTCCACTTCAGGCGCTTGGCCGAGCACAACCGGAGCGTAACGGAGGCCGCACGAAGGTCAACTCACTGGCAAGCGGTGGTTGGGCTGCGCTGGCTTTGTGCAGCGATGCACCCGATCAGGGTCGGCAAGTCCAAAGCGCCTGTATGGAGGACAGAGCAACGCCTAGAGGGTACCCAACGCGTATGAGTTTACCACTCTGTCTTACTTTTGTCACTCTGTTTTGACATTGCTGTGGTCAAGTTTGATTTTTATCAAATGACGCTTGACGGGAGACCAGGTTCTTTGTCGGCGCTGTCTGTGTCATTTTACACGACGCATCGTGGTACCATACACTTACTGTATGGGGTGGAAGAGGTGTTGTGTGCCGGGGACAGACAGGCGTAGGCGGTAAAGGAACAGCCATGCGACGAATCAGCTGGGCAAAATTGCTGGATGAATTCAGACGGCTTGTGCTGATCGGGGCAGGTGCCTCGATTGCAGGGGTCGGTTTCAGCCTTTTTCAGGTCCCCTACAACATTGCTGCTGGCGGTGTGAGTGGGATCGCGATTTTGATCAACCACTTCACCGGCTGGTCTGTCGCTGTCCTGTATCTGGCCATGAATGTCCCGCTGTTTGTGCTGGGCTTTTTTTATCTGGGCCGTTGGCGGTTTTTGTTTTCAACTGCGCTGGCGGTTCTTGTGTTTTCGACAACCACCGAGCTGGCCAATCGCTATCTGGTGCTCATGCTGGAGAGGTGGCCGCTCACCGACAACATTCTGCTCAGCACGATCTATGCCGGGCTGGTTGGGGGCATTGGAGGGGGCTTGATCTATCTGGCTGGTGCCACCATCGGCGGCACCGCCATCATCGGCCGCATCATCCAGGTCAAAACGGGGTTGTCGCTGAGCCAGATCTACCTGTTTGTGGATGGCGCGATCGTGGCAGCGGCCGGCGTCTTGTTTGGCTGGGAGATTGCCCTCTACGCCATGCTGACCCTGCTGCTGAGCGGACAGGCTGCGGATTTTATTCTGGAGGGGCCGAGCCGAGCGCGCACTGCCATGGTGATTACCACGCGGCCCCAGCCGATCACGCAGGCGCTGATCGCAGAACTGGGCCGTGGGGTCAGCTACTGGCAGGCCACTGGCGGGTATACGGGCGAAACCCGCACCATCGTCATGTGTACCCTGTACCGTCCCCAGGTCGGCGATCTCAAACGGGTGGTCGCAGCCCATGATCCGCAAGCCTTCGTCATCATCGGCACCACCCAACAGGCGCTCGGTGAAGGGTTCAGCGAGCTGCGGCAACACCACTGACCTGTTGCTTGCGGCGGTCCAACTTTTTGCACCCACTGCGATCCTGTTGTACGGTATCCACAGCGACAAGTTGTGCAAGGATCCAGACAATGACCGACAGTATGTCCGCGAGTACGTCCACAGAGCAGACCATCTGCGCCGCCGTCGAGCAGTTGAGCCGACTGCGTCTGGAGTCGGCGGCCCTGCTTTTTCTAGAGGGGCACTGGCCTTTGCGTTTTCTGGCCGGCCATCTGTTGGCGGTCGCTGCGCCTACAGCCGACTTGCTCGGGTATGGGCAGGTTGCCGGCTGGGCGGCGCTGCT
>JAPLGY010000218.1 GCA_026389955.1 Caldilinea sp.
GGCTGGAAAGCACCGTCTACGAAGGCACCGACGCCGTGGAGCTGGTCTGCCCGGCCGAAGGTACCCCGCTGGCCGCCGCAGTCACCCCGCTGGACGAGGCCGGCCAGCCCGCCGGCCCCCCCCACCCCCTCCCTGTGGTCAATGGCCGAGCCGCCTCCGACGGCGGACCAAAACGGCGCGTCCGCCTCGCCTACGCCGTACGCCGAGGATTCGACTATTTCAGCGTCGAAGGCTGCGCCCACCTGCTCAACCGCGTGCACGGCGAATTTGAACGCCGCGCAGCCCACCTCTTCGGAGAGGTGATCGTCGGGTCCTTCCAAGACGAGCTGCCTTCGCTCGCCTCCTGGGGAGCAGACTTTGCCCGCTCCTTTGCCACACAGAAAGGCTACGACCTGCTGCCCCGCCTGATCGACCTGTGGGACGGACGCGGGCCAGCAGCCGACCAGCTGCGCCACGATTTCCACCAGGTGCGCGCCACCCTGGCCGAAATTGCTTTCTTTCAACCGCTCTTCGCCTGGCACGAACGGCACCAACTGCTGTGCGGCTTCGACCAGCAAGGCCCCGCTCGCGCCGGCCACCCCATCGCCACCGTCCGCCTCTACGCAGATTATCTGCGCACCCACCGCTGGTTCACCGTGCCGGGCAGCGACCACCACGGAGACGCCAAAATCCACAGCTCGCTGGCCCATCTCTACCACCGACCCCGCGTCTGGATAGAAGCCTTCCACAGCAGCGGCTGGGGCGGCACCCTGGAAGAGACCTTCGACTGGCTGCTGCCCTGGCTGCGCGCCGGCGCTACCCTCTATAACCCCCACGCTGTCTACTACAGCACACGCGGCGGCTGGTGGGAATGGGCCCCCCCTTCGACCTGCTGGCGACAACCCTACTGGCAGCACTATGCCCATTTCGCCCAGGCAGTCAGCCGCCTCTGTTTCGTGCTCAGCCAAGGAGACCACTGCTGTGACATCGGCGTCCTCTTCCCCACCACCACCGTGCAGGGCGGACTGCTCCCCGACGGCAGCACACTGCCCGCCGCACAGGCCGCCCACACCCATTATCAACAGCTGGCCGGCAGCATGTTTTGGCAGGCGATGCACCCCGGTGTCCTCGACCGCGACCGCCGAGACTACGATGTCCTGGACGATGACTCGCTGCAGCGCGGCATCGTCCAGAAGGGCACACTCACCATCGGCGCCGAACGCTACCGCGCCCTGATCCTGCTGGGAAGCTGCACCCTCGAAAACGCCAGCGCTTCTCTCCTCTGGCACTTCGTGCAAGAGGGCGGTCTGCTGATCGCCGTCGGCAACCTGCCCGACGGCGACGGCGCCGTGCAACAATTGCGCCAGACCTTCGCCGACGGACGCGCCCGCCACATCGACCAGGTCACAGAACTGCCCGCCGCTCTGGCCGACCTGCCCCGCACCGTAGACGCCCCCGTCCCCACCCTGCACCGCCGTGTCGACGGCCGCGACCTGCTCTTCGTGCCAGCAGCCTTCCCGTACGCCACCCGCCAGGAAAGCAACCGCTCCTGGCTCGACGTCGCCTACCACTTCGACCCGGCCGACTACGCACGCACACTGACCGTCACCGTGCACGGCGTCCAAGGCTCGCCAGAACTCTGGGATGTCCACACCGGAACCCGCCGCCTGCTGGCTGCACAGCCTGTTCCCGAAGGGGTCATGGTCGACCTCCCCTTCGATGCTGGCCCGGCCGCACTGCTGGTCTGGCCCCACTCGCCCCAGACCCACCTCCCTCCCGCAGCCCCCGCCCCCCAAGCCCAGCCCCGCACGGGCCCCTGGGAAGTCACACTCGAACCAACCCTCGACAACCGCTACGGCGATCTGGCCCGGCCCGCCCACCCCGGCTCCCCCCCCGTACAGAGCTGGCGCTTCGCACACCGCCGTGAAGCAGCGGGCGAAGATGGGATCGCCGCCGGCTGGCAGCAGGGTGGCTGGAGCAGCAGCAGCCCGGTCCAGGCAACGTTTGGCCCCCAAGGCTGGGTCACCGGCCCGCTGCCCGCCGGCCAGTTGCCACCACCCCTGGCTGCCCCCTCCAGCAACAGAGACCGCCTGCCTGAAACAGGTTGGCAGCCAATGACCTATTCTCTCACCCGCGGCGTGCTTCGCGACCCACTCCACCTGCCTACCCTGGGCCCCAAAGGACACGTGCCCGAAGAATTTCTGGTCTTCGGACGGGTCGCAGCCGGCCAGGGCGTGCAGTTCCGCACCGGAGTCTGGCTGGAGGAACAGTGCGAGCTCACCCTGGCCCTCGGCGCCCCTGCCGCCAAAGAACTCTGGGTCAACGGCAGCCCGGTCGACACGGCACCCGCAGGATACCTTTCACAAAGCCCCGTCACACTCCGGCCAGGCTTCAATCTGGTCGAATTTCGCCTGACCGCCGAACAGACCCTCCACCTGCGTGCCTCCTGGGCGCTGCTGCGCACCCCCGAACGCTATGCCCGCCCCGAATGGATGACAACGCCCGATGCCCCCCTCCTGCATTCGAGCGTGCGCTTCCTGTATACGCTGCACCTCCCCTTCGAACCCGTCGAGGCGGTCTTGCAGATCGGGGCCGACGCTCCCTGCTGCGTGCTCGTCAACGGTGTCGAAATCGGCCGCCAAGGAGGCTTCGACCCCTACCAAAGCACCGCCCGCGTGCAACCCTACCCGCTCCATACGCTGCACAAAGGCAGCAACCAGATCGAAATCGTTGCCCAGGACATGGGGCAGCCAACCGCCGTGGTCGCCGATGGGCTGGCCACCAGCAGCGACGGGCAGCAGCTGACCTGGAGCAGCGGACCAGAATGGCAGGTCCAGCGCGACCACACACCGGCTACCCCCGTACGGCTGCGCCGCCGCCAGTGGGCAGACACCCAGTTCGACTTTGTCGGCGACCTCTTCGTCGAAATGGACCCCAGCTTTTCCCACCTCTGGCGTCGCCCCCACCCGCTGCCCGGCACAGCCTGGCTGGAAGACAGCCCCGCCGACGACACCGTGCTGGCAATCGCCCCAGACCCCTTCGCCGGGACCACACAGGTCGAATGGCTCGCCTGGAACGTGCCGCCCGGCGCACATACCCTGCAGCTGCCGGTGCAGGGCAGCGCCCGCCTGTGGGTCGACGGCGTCGAAACCCCAATCGACCCCAACGGCACCGCCACACTGCCAGAAAAAACCCGCTCCTCGCGCCAGGCAGCCCTGCGCGTCGAACCGGCGCTCGGCTGCAGCCAGGGACGCCTGCTGGCCGGCCCCATCACCTACACCGTCGGCCAAGGCCAGATGGAACCAGGCCTGTGGGCCGCACAAGGGCTGGACAGCTATGCAGGCGGCGTGCGCTACCGACGCACACTTCACCTGGCAGAAATACCCACCACCGACAGCTGGATCGATCTGGGCCGCGTCCGCGGAACCGCAGAACTCTGGATCAACGGCCGGTCGGCCGGTGTGCGCGTGCTCTCTCCCTATCGATTCACAGTCACCGATCTGCTTCGGGCCGGCGACAATCTGCTCGAAATCCTGGTCCTCAACACCCTTGCCCCGTATCTGGAGATGCAAAGCCCGACCTTCTATATCTTTCCAGGACAGTGCGACTCTGGCCTGATCGGGCCGGTCCGCTGGATCCGGTGAGTCAGTCTGCGCAGAAAACCATCTCGACCTTGGTCACGGGACCCGCCCCGTGACCAAGGCTGCCACCCTGCCGCGCACCGCCCTCTCGTCGGCCAACGCCATCGAAAGCCCTGCCACCCCGTGATCGTCAATACACACTCTCCTGGCGTTGTTGGCCAGGCTGCCGACGACACCATCCTGGGCTCAGAACTTCAGGAAATCAAAAAATGCTGGGCAGATCCCCCGTTTTTCAGAATCCACAAACAAAGGAAGCTCTCCCCGTTTTGTCCGATTGACAAATCAGCTGTTCTCATGGAAGATACAAAACGTTCTGATTGTTGCCAACAGAGCTTTTGCCTGAACTTTGTTTTGCCTACCTGAATCACAGAGGAGAACGGAATGAAACACAAACAACACACTGTGTGGAAGTCGGTTTTGTTTGGGCTGGTGATCTTCGCACTGTCGGGCTGCACCGCAGCAGTGCCCGCAGCAGCCCCCGAAGCAGCCCCCGCCGAGGCCACAGACGCCCCTGCCGCAGAAGCCCCAGCCGGACTGGAAGAGCTTGTCGCCGCTGCACAGGCCGAAGGAGAATTGACCGTGATCGCGCTGCCGCACGACTGGTGCAACTACGGCGAGGTCATCGAAACCTTCAAGTCTAAATACGGACTCACCGTCAACGAGCTGAATCCCGATGCCGGTTCCGGCGACGAACTGGAAGCCATCAAGGCCAACAAAGACAACAAAGGACCCCAAGCCCCCGACGTGATCGACGTCGGGTTTGCCTTTGGCCAGCAGGCAAAAGACGAAGGACTGATTCAACCCTACAAAGTCAGCACCTGGGACACCATCCCCGACGACGTCAAAGACCCAGATGGCTACTGGTACGGAGATTACTACGGCGTCATGTCGTTTATGATCAACAAAGACGTCGTGGCCAATAACCCGCAAACCTGGGCTGACTTGCTGAAAGAAGAGTACCGCTCTCAAGTCGCACTGTCAGGCGACCCCCGCACCTCCAACCAGGCCATTCTCGCCGTACAAAATGCCAGCCTCGCCGCCGGCGGCTCCCTCGAAGACCCGACAGCCGGCCTGTCGTTTTTTGCCGAGATGAACGCCAATGGCAACCTGGTGCCTACCATCGCCAACAACGCCCTGGTCGCACGGGGAGAAACACCCGTGCGAATTACCTGGGACTACAACGCCCTGGCCGGCGCAGACAGCTTTGAAGGCAACCCCCCAGTAGAAGTTGTGGTCCCCAGCGACGCACGGCTGGCCGGTGTCTATCTGCAGGCAATCAGCGCCTACGCCCCCCACCCCAATGCCGCTAAACTTTGGATGGAATACCTCTACTCCGATGAAGGCCAGCTGCTTTGGATGAAAGGCTACTGCCACCCGATCCGGGAAGCCGATCTGCGCGCACGCGGCGTCGTGCCCGAAGAACTGCTGAACAAACTGCCCGACGTGAGCGGTGCCATCTTCCCCACCAATGAACAGCTTGTCGCCGGCAAAGAAGTCATCGTCGCCAACTGGGACAGCGTCGTCGGCGCCAATATCCAGGCAGCCGAATAAGTTTCACAAAAAGTGGGCTGGAAGCCCCCCCTTCCAGCCCACCAAGGTGACACCGCATGGCTACCGCACGCTCGACTCCTGCTCGCCAACGCCTGACCTGGCTTGGACTGACCCCGTTTTTTTTGTTCGCACTGCTCTTCATTTTTCTGCCCTCCGCTTCACTCTTTGTCGACAGCTTCCGCAGCCCGGACGGCCGCTTTACCCTGGAACACCTCGGCGGGTTGCTGCAGCCGCCCATCCCAGGCTCCTACGCACTGAGCATCGGCGTCAGCGCCTTCACCGCCGTCGTCGGCGGCCTGCTCGGCTCATTGATGGCCTACGCGCTGACAGCCGGCAATCTGCCACGCTGGCTCCGCCCCCTGACCTTGACCTTTGCCGGCGTCGCCTCCAATTTTGCCGGCGTCCCACTGGCCTTTGCCTTCATCTCGACACTCGGCCGCACCGGATTTGTCACAGCACTCTTTCAAGATCTGCTCGGGATCGATCTCTATGACGCCGGCTTCAACCTCTACAGCTTCCTGGGCCTGAGCGTGACCTATCTCTATTTCCAATTTCCACTCATGCTCCTGGTCATGGTCCCCGCCATCGAAGGCTTGAAACGATCCTGGCGAGAAGCTGCTGAAAGTCTGGGCGCAACCCCCCTCCAATACTGGACGCGCGTCGGTATCCCCATTTTGCTCCCGTCTATCCTCGGTACCGTCCTGCTCCTCTTCGGCAATGCCTTTGGCGCCTACGCCACCGCCTACGCCCTGACCGGCGGTCGGCTTAACCTGATCACCATCCAGATCGGAGCCCAAATCCGAGGCGATGTGCTCCGCAACCCAAATCTGGGCTATGCCATGGCGCTGGGAATGGTGGCCATCATGGCCGTGACCCTGCTTGGCTATTCGTGGCTGCAACGCCTCTCCGAACGCTGGCTCAAAGACGCAAGATAGGTCAAACGGTGACAGCAAAATGCGACGCATAAATTGGTTTGCCTGGCTCTGGTTTACCCTGGGTGCCCTCTACTTCGTGCTGCCACTGTGGGGTACCTTGATCTTCTCGCTCCAAAAACGACGCGGCGTCCTGAGCCTGGATGCCTACAGCGCAGCCTTGGGCGACCCCCGCTTTATCGAAACCTTTGTCTTCTCCAATCTCATGGCCATCTGCACCATCCTGGCCAGCCTCCTGCTCATCGTGCCGACAGCCTACTGGGTCCACCTGCGCATGCCCCGGTGGCGCCCCGTGGTCGAGTTTGTCTCGCTGCTCCCCTTTGTCATCCCAGCCATTGTGCTGGTCTTTGGCTTTATCAAGCTCTACAGCAAACCGATCACCTTGCTGGGCATCCCCCTCTTCCCTTCGTTGACCACCAGCAATCTCAGCACTAATGTGCTGCTGATTGCTGGCTATACCGTGCTTTCACTGCCCTATATGTACCGTGCCGTGGACAACGGGCTGCGCGCCATGGATGTCGGAACCCTCACAGAGGCGGCACAAAGCCTCGGAGCAGGCTGGTGGACCATCCTCTGGCGAATCATCCTGCCCAATTTGCGCACCGCACTGCTCAGCGGAGCCCTGTTGACCTTTGCCATCGTGGTGGGCGAATTGACAATCGCCACCTTTCTGGCACGACCCGCGTTTGGCCACTATCTCGCCCTGCTCGGCAACCATCGCGCCTACGAACCCGCTGCACTGGCCATTGTCAGTTTTCTGCTCACCTGGGTGGCTATGGGGCTGATCGACCGGGTCACCCGCAGCACCCAAGATGTGGTCGCCAGCTCACATTGAGCCCACACAAAGCAAACACAGAAAGTGAAAAAGCACCATGCCATTTCTGCAGCTTGCCAATGTTCGTAAAATCTACCCCAACGCCGCATCCGCTGCGGTAGAAGATTTCAGCCTCGACGTGGAAGCCGGCGAGTTTATCTCTTTGCTGGGACCAAGCGGGTGTGGAAAAACAACGACGCTGCGTATGATTGCCGGCTTTGAAACCCTGACCGCAGGCCAAATCGTCATGGACGGCAAGGCGATCGAAGAAATGCGCCCCAACCAACGCAATATCGGTATGGTCTTTCAGTCCTATGCACTCTTTCCCAATATGACCGTGGCCGACAATATCGGGTTCGGACTGTCCGTAGGAGGCAGCCCCAAACCCGCAATCCAGGAAAGAATCCGCGAAATGCTCGCCTTGATTAAACTGGAAGAGCTGGGAGCCCGGTACCCCTACCAACTGTCGGGCGGCCAGCAGCAGCGCGTGGCTCTGGCACGTGCCCTCGCCATCCGCCCTAAATTGCTGCTGCTGGACGAACCCCTGTCCGCACTAGATGCCAAAATCCGCGTCGCCCTGCGCAGCGATATCCGCACAATCCAACGACAGCTGGGAATCACTACCCTGTATGTCACCCACGACCAGGAAGAAGCGCTCTCCCTCTCCGATCGGGTGGTGGTCATGAACCACGGGCTCATCGAACAGGTAGGACATCCTTTCGAAATCTACAACTTCCCCAAAACAGCTTACGTCGCCCAGTTTGTCGGTACACTCAACCTGCTGGATGCCGTGGTGGTCGAGCCAACCGCCGGCAGCGCCCAGATCGAGGAACAACCCGTCTACACCACCGGCCTGCACGGCTGCCGGCCAGGAGAGCGCATACGCCTGGCCGTACGCCCCGAACTGCTTGCCCTCAAAAGCACCGGCCATGCCGACGAAAACCGACTGGCCGGGATTGTGGAAAATATCGCTTTTTTGGGGGCCGTGGTGCGCATCCAGGTGCGCGTGGGCACAGCCGTGCTGGCGCTGGATGAATTCAACAACCCACAGCTGGCTGTGCCGGCTGTCGGCTCCCCAGTTTTTGTCTATTTCGCTCGTTCCAGCTGCCTGAAGCTGTTGTAACTCCCCCCCCCCACGTACCCGGCACAGCGCAAAACCCGGCACGTGAGAAGTTGACACATATGGGAATCTATGTTACATTTTGAATCAAATCCCAAATGTAACGCTTTGTAGCAACTTTCGTAAGCAAATTTAAACCTTTTTGTCGGTTGTTTTTTTAACGTCGGTGATGCAAACGCTTGCGTCGAGTGGTCGCCGACGATCAAGCACCGGGCCTGTTGGCAGTACAGGCTGGAATGGCTTGGGGTGGATCGCTTCCACCTTGCAGACAAGCCTTTCTGCCTGTGTTCCATATTTTTTTCATATTCTTCAACAAGGAGAAGAATTCAATGGGAAAGTTCAAGTTTGTCAGTCTGCTCATCGTCCTGATGCTGCTGCTGGCTGCCTGCGGCGGCGGCGCACCCGCCGCTGAAGCACCTGCCGCCGAGGCACCCGCCGAAGAAGCAGCCGCCTCTGAGGCACCCGCCGAAGAGGCACCCGCCGAAGAGGCACCCGCCGAAGAGGCACCCGCCGAAGAGGCACCCGCCGAAGAGGCACCCGCCGCCGGTGAAGTCGCCAAGGAAGCCCCCATTCTGGC
>JAPLGY010000339.1 GCA_026389955.1 Caldilinea sp.
TCTCCCGTCAGGATGTGCTGGTCCACAGCAGCAGCTCCCTGGACCACGATGCCATCTGCAGGACTGCCCCCCCCAGCCCCGACAACCACCCAGTCCCCGACCTGGAGTTGATCCAACGGGACTTCCACCTCTACTGCGTCCAACACAAGCCAGGCATTTTGGGGCAGCTGACGGAAGACATCGACCACCTGTTTTCTGGACTCTTTTTTGACCTTTTGCAGCAGCTTCCGGGAGAGATAGTAAATGGTCGTCGCCAGATTGGCCGGAACATAGTACTGCCCGAACAGACACCCCACCACGACGATCGAAGAGAGGGTGTCAACCGTGACCACACGCCGACGTGCCGCCCGATAGGCATCTTGCACCATTGGCACACACGCATAGAGAAACCAGGGCATGCTGAACAAGGCCAACCACGGGTAGCCCAGCGATCCCACCAGCGCCAGCCCCCGGGAGACCGAAGAGATGGCCAACTCCAGATTGAGCTGCTGCTCCCGTGCAAGGGCGGCAGGCTGGCCACCCGGCCATACCAGCACTCGTTCTCCACTCAACCTGAACATCAGGCTCTGCTGGCGGCGCCGCTGGAGGCGCCGCTGCTCGATGCCGTCCAGCACGCCAGAAACACTGAGTCGCCACATCTTATTGGCTCAGAATGCGCACCAGCCCCCGGGTGCCGTCCACCTCGATCAGCTGCCCATCCTGAATGGCCTGGGTCGCCATCCCCGTCCCCACCACAGCCGGAATCCCATATTCGCGAGCGACGATCGCGCTGTGGCAGAGGATCCCCCCTGCATTGGTGACCAGCCCGCTGATGCTGGCAAACAACGGGGTCCAGGGCAGGATCGTCGTCTCCGTCACCAGGATGTCGCCCGGCACCAGCCTGTCTGCCTCGGCCAACGTCAGAATGACCTTGGCCTTTCCCTGCACCAGACCAGGAGAACCGGCATGGCCACGCAGTTCATCTGCTCTCTCGGAGGGGGGCAGCGGATCCCCCAAAAATTTTCCAAACGAACGCAGGATCGGGTCGTCGGGGGGCGGCTCGGTGGGGAGTGTGCCCAGCATCGGCGGCGGCGTGATCGCCCCAAAATGGCTGTCCAAGCCCCGACGCTCCTGGACATGCTGCCGATAACGCCCACTGTCTGCCCCCGCAGATCCCTGCAATTCCTCCAACGTCAGGAAAAAAACATCCTCGCTCGTTTCCAAAATTCCCGCAGCCGCCAGACGCCGACCACATTCCAGAACAATCTGGCGCGTCTGATAGACCGTCTGAAAATCGATCCAGTAGGTGTGCTCTTCGCTCAAAAAATAGCCTTCCTGGGCTGCTGCAAAGAGCTTCTCAAACTGTTCGACCACCCCCTGCGGGTAATTCTGCAGCCGCTGACGCAGCTCGATCACCTGCTCGGCCCGCCGCACGGCAATCTTCTGCGTCTCTGCCGCCAGATCGCGGTCTGGATGGGCCATATACCCTTGAATGATTTTGATCGCTGGGGTTGGGTCCTCCAGCCAGGAGACATCCCGCAGCCGAAATCCTTCGCTGCGCCTGCCATATTCCTGCAAGAATTCGTTCAGCCCTGCAAGAAAGGGCTGGCCGTCAGCCAGTTCCCCCAAAAGAGCCAGAACGTTGCCAGCAGCGTGTTCGACCAGCACACGGCACACAGCAGGGAGAGCAAGCGCCTGCCGACTCAAAGCCCACAACGCCTGGTTTCCAGCGGTCGTTCTCGTCTCAACTCCCACCAACTGCTGATAGGCCTCCGCCAGGGTGGCACCTTCGAAGAGCTCCAGGTACATCTCGTCGTACAAACTCATGGCCAGATACATCGGGTACCACAAAAGGTTGTGAATCTCCCACATCCGGTACAGCCGCTGTTGCGTCTTGTCCAGATGGACAAGCAACGCCGCCATCGATGCACCGCGCAGATCGAACGATTCCCAGAAGGAGAGATGCCCTTGGATCTCGGGCAGCCACTCCTGCCGCCAGCGCACCCCCATCTCCGCCATCGCTGCAGACAGCTTCTGCAGCGACGTCTCTTCGCTGTCAGGTCCTTCGCTCTCCTCCTCCGGCGGCAGATATCCCTCATACACGTAGGTGTTGATATGGCGAATATCGCCTTGCAGAGGGACTCCATACCGCTTGGAGGCACGGTTCAAACCGATGTAGATGGGCTGTGCGACCAGCAAAAATTCCAGAGGAGTCGACGGCATCGGGAAATGCACCCGCTCCTGCATCCACAGCAGCAGTTCATCCGTCGGAGTCTCCCAACGCACTGGGAACTCGGGCAAGGTTGGCAGCAGATTGGCTTGAACCACCTCTTCAGACATCGAACACACCTCTTTTTCAAATTTTGCCAGACCCTTGAGCCTATGAGCCAAAAAATTTTACAGGATCTTCAGGGGAATTCCAAGATCGAACGGCAGGTTGAACTCCTGTTTGCAGGTCTTTCCCTCTTTTCTCTATAATGAACCCACATTCGGCGCACAGGGCACCGCGACAACATCCGGCACTGCCCTCTCTTGTTTCGGCGAAGGACTCTTTATGGAATCGGCAATCATCGCAGCCCAGGCTGTCCAGAAATGGTTTCGCACTGGCAAGATCGAGGTGCACGCGCTGCGTGGGGTGGATGTGAGCGTAGCAGCCGGTGAGATGGTGGCCATTATGGGCCCTTCCGGCTGCGGCAAAACAACGCTGGTCAACTGTCTCTCCGGGCTGGACGACTTCGACCAGGGAGAAGTCTGGATCGAAGGAACCCGGCTGCGCTCGCTGAACGACAAAAAACGCACCCGCTATCGCGCCCAGCGCATGGGGTTTATTTTTCAATCCTACAACCTGCTGCCGGTTATTTCAGCGGTTGAAAACGTCGAACTGCCGCTGCTGGTCGCCGGCCTGCGCCCCGCCCTGGCCCGCAAACGCGCTCTCGAAGTGCTCGCCCAGGTCAACCTGGCCGACCGCGCCGACCATCGCCCTGCTGAGCTCTCCGGCGGGCAGCGCCAGCGGGTCACCATCGCCCGCGCACTGGTCAACAACCCCGCCATCGTCTGGGCCGACGAGCCGACCGGCGCCCTCGACAGCCAGTCGGCCGCCGATGTCGTCGCGTTGATGCGCTCGCTCAACCAGGAACAGGGCCAATCCTTCGTGATTGTCACCCACGCCCCGGAAGTCGCCGACGCCTGCGACCGTATTATTCGCATGAAAGACGGACAGATCGTCGTCGACGGCGAGTAGCCGCTGAGTAGCCACAAGGAGAGACCATGCTCGGCAATGTTTCGACCGCCGCCGTCGCCGCCCTGGTCGGCGCCGTCTCAGCCATTTTGCTCTATTTGGCCTTTCTCTGGTTCCGCAACCCGGTGCTGATGAAGATCGGGCTGCGCAACCTGACCCGCCGCCCGGGCCAGAGCGTGCTGATCGTGGTCGGCCTGACCCTCAGCACGATCATCGTCGTCAGCTCGCTGGGCGTCGGCGATACCCTGCGCTTTTCGGTGCAAAAACAGGCCGTCTCCGCCTACGGCCGCGTCGACGAAATCATCGCCCCGCCCCTGCTGTCGATGCTGGCCAGCATGGCCAACCCCAATGTCGACCCAGCCCAGCTTCAAGAGACCCAGAAGACGCTCGACAACCTGATGCAGGGGGGGCTGGACAGCGTGCTGGCCCTCGTGCAGGGCGGGCTCCCCAGCATCAGCAGCACCCAGCTGCAGCGGCTGAGCAGCGCCGCCCTCGAAGAGCCGCTGATCGACGGCGTGGCTGGCTCGATTGTCTTTCCAACAATCCTCCGCAACGTCACCACAGGCCAGAGCGAACCGCTCGGCTTCATTTTTGCCGTGGACGACACCTACAGCGAACAGTTCGGGCTCACCAGCCTCGACAGCACCCCGCTCACCATGCGCTCTTTACAGCCCGGCGTCGGCAATATTTTCGTGCAGGCCAGCGCTCTCTTTGCAACCGTGCCCACCCTGACCGAACAGTTCGGCCGGCTGCAATCCGCCCTGCCCAATACAGAGCCAGTGCCCGATCTGACCCTGCTGCAGGCGCTGGCAGGGCTGGGTGCCCTCTTTACTGCGGTCGACCCTGCACAGCTGCCCGATATCGAGATCGACCTCGCCACCCTCGACGCCCTGGGCGTCGATACCGCGCCGCTGGCCGCACTGGGCATCGAACGATTTTCCTTGATCGAACTCGCCAGCCTGCTGCGGCAAACGCTCCCCACCGCGCCCCTGACCGAGACGATCCCCCTGCCGCTGGAAGAGGGGCTGGAAGAGCTCCCCGACTCCCTGACCCTCGACCCTGCCCAGGTCGACCTGGCCGGCGCCGCAGAGGCCTCTTTGAATTCCTTCACCACCGATCTGCTGCGCGCCATCAACCTCAACACGCTCGGCTACGAGCTGGACAACACGCTCAGCCGGTTCGGGCTGCAGCTGCGCCAGGGCGACCTCTATCTCAATCGGCTGGGCGCCGAACGGCTCAACGCCAGCACGGGCGACCTGGTCGAACTCTACATCGGCCCGCTGCCCGTCCGCTTCCGCGTGCGGGCCGTCGTCAACCAGGCCGGCCCGCTCAGCGCCCTCACCCCGGTGGTGATGCTGCGGCTCGACGAGGCACAGCAGCTTCTCTTCATGCCCGACAAGGTCAATTCAATGCTCGTCTCCAACCAGGGGGATGAGATGAGCGGCATGCAGCACACCGCCGCCGTCAGCCGGCGGCTGCGCGTGCTGGCCCTCGACGACAGCGCCGTCGCCACGGTCGCCCGCATCCTGGCCGAACCCGCCGTCCGCGCAGCGCTGGCTCCCCAGATCGCCGCCCTGCCAGCAGGCGGGCCGGGGGCCATCGACACCGAAGAGATGCCCCCCTTCCTGGCCACTCTGATGGAAAGCCTGCTGAGCAGCTTCAACATCGAACAGATTGGACGCCTGGATCTGGAACAGCTGATGGCGGAGAGCGACTCTGGGCTCGATACACCCGCCTTGCGCGCGCACCTGGCCCGCGCGGCGGTGCGCGACTGGCTGCTCGCCGCAACCCTGCCCGGGGACGTCAGCCGCGATTTCGCCAACGCCGTCGCCAACCTCAACCAGTTCGAACAGATCGACGCACTCAACAAAACCACGATCGTCTCGGCCGCCGATGTCGGCGGCATCTTTGCCACCATTTTCAGCATCTTCGGCATTTTTTCGATCCTGGCAGCTCTGCTGCTGATCGTCTTGATCTTCGTCATGCTGGCCGCCGAACGGCGGGTCGAAATCGGCATCTCTCGCGCGATCGGCCTGCAGCGCAGCCAGATCGTGCAGACCTTCATGGCAGAAGGCATGGTCTACAACCTGCTGGCCGCCGCACTGGGCGTGCTGCTCGGGCTTGTCATCACCTTGGCCATGACCCGGTTCATCGGCAGCCTTTTCAACGATCTGACCGGCACCCTCAACAGCCAGGCCGAAGGACTCTTCGCCGTGACCTTCCACCTCAGCTGGGAATCGATGGTCATCGCCTATTGCACCGGCGTGCTGATCACCTGGCTGGCCATGACCCTCTCCGCCTGGCGGGTGACCCGCATGAATGTGGCTACGGCCATCCGCGGGCTCTCCGACGCAGCCGAAGCCAAACGACGCTCCTGGCAGGCCCACCTCGCCAGCTGGCTGTGGCCCCTGGCCGTGCTCGGGCTCGGCATCTATCTGCTGACACTGCCGGCCAGCCCACTCAGCGTGATCCTGGTCGCAGCCACGCTGCTCCTCTACGGGCTGACCCTGCTGGCCGGCCGCGTGCTGGAACAGAGCTCGCTGCGCCAGGAACCCAGCCAACGCGCAGTCTACTCGTTCCTGGGCCTCGGCTTGTTGGGAATCTGGACGCCTCCTTGGTACACGCTCGCACCACAGTGGTTCCCCTCCCGATTCAGCTGGGATCCCACCCAGGCCCCCACCGTCTTCACGCTCGGCGGCCCCTTGATGATCGTCGGGGCCATCTTGGTCGTCATGTACAATGCAACGCTGCTCAGCGCCCCGCTCAGCGCAGCATTGGGCTTTTTCCCCTCGCTGCGCCCGGTGCTGCACACCGCAATCGCCTACCCGCTCAGCACACGCTTCCGCACCGGCATGACCATGGTCCTCTTCGCCATGATCATGGCCACCGTCGTTGTCATGTCTGTGGTGATCCACACCACCCAGTCGCTGACCCGGCTCGACGACCGCCAGACCGCCGGGTTTGAGATCGAGGTGACCTCCACCCTGCTGAGTTTTTTCAACCCGATCGAAGATTTTCCGGCGGCGCTGGCCAACCACCCGCTGGCCACAGAGGTGGAGAGCGTCGGGCGGGTGACCGAACAGCCGATGTACGGCAAACTGGACGGCGCCCCCCTCCAAACAACCAGCATGGCCGGCGTCAACAGCGGCTATGTGAACGCCGCCCGCCAGGTCTATACCCTGCGCAGCCGAGCCCCTGGCTTTCCAGACGACGCTGCGGTCTGGGAGGCGCTGGCCAGCCGAGACGACGTCGTGATCGCCCGCCCGGCGCTGTTCAAAGCTGCGCCCGGCGGAGCCTTTGCCGGACGCACCGCCCGGCGCGATGACACCGAACAGCCCCCGCTGCGCCTCCTCGACGGCAGCGACGGGCACACGCTCGACACCCTCTTCCTGACCCTGGAAACCGACGGCGCCGACGGCGTCTACCGCA
>JAPLGY010000359.1 GCA_026389955.1 Caldilinea sp.
GATGCTCTGCGCGAGCTGCGCACCTGCAGCACCAGCATGCTGCAGCGCAAGCTCAACCTGGGCTATCCCAAAGCGGCTCGGCTGATGGAAGAGCTCGAAAAGAATGGTGTGGTGGGCCCGGACCTGGGGGCTGGCCGGGGGCGTGAGGTCTTGCTCAAGCGCAAGGATGCTGCGGCCTTTGAGGTGTTGGATGAGTGAACTGGCCAGGACAGCTGTCCGAGACTGTGTGCATCCCCGGCGGTATGGTGGAAGGAAGGGAGAGGTGACAGGTCCATGCAGCGGATTTTGACCGGCGAACAGGAGCAGTGGCTGCAGCGAGAGCGTCGGCTGCTGGCCGACCTGCGTGAGTTGGCGGTGCGGCTGGATGCGTCGGCTGACGACCTGGCCCTGCTTCAGCAGACCCAGGCGCAGCTTGACGAGCTTTTTTTGTTGGTGGTGGTGGGGGAGTTCAACGCCGGCAAGACCGCTTTTCTCAACGCCTTGCTGGGCGAGCGGCTGCTCAAGGAGGGGGTGCTGCCGACGACCAGCCAGATTCAGCTGCTGCGGCACAGCAGCCAGCCCTCCCGCGCCGCGGCCAGCCCCGGCCAGGTCGAGATCGGGCTGTCTGTGGACTGGCTGCGGGAGATCAACCTGGTTGACACCCCGGGCACCAATGCGGTGCTGCAAGACCACCAGCTGCTCACCGAACATTTCATCCCGCGCAGCGATCTGGTGCTTTTTGTCACCAGCGCCGACCGTCCCTTCAGCGAGAGCGAACGCCAGCTGCTGCTGCGAATCCGGGCTTGGGGGAAAAAAATTGTGCTGGTCATCAACAAGATCGACCTGATCGAGGATATTGCGGACCAGCGCCAGATTGTGGAGTTTGTGGCTCAGAACGGGGCACAGCTGTTGGGCGAGCCGCCGCGCGTCTTTCCGATCAGCGCCCGGCTGGCATTGGAAGCCAAGCAGGCCCAGCGCGACGGGCCCCTTGCCCAGAACGAACTCTGGCAGCGCAGCCGTTTCGGCGAGTTGGAGCGCTATCTGCTGGCAGCGTTGGATGCTTCTGAGCGGCTGCATCTCAAGCTGTCGACCCCTTTGGGGGTGGCTGGGCAGCTGAACGACGTCTACCGGCAGCGGGTTGATGGGCGTGCTGCGGTGCTGCGCGGGGACTTTGCTGCGATCGACCATACCGAAGCCCAGCTGGTGGCCTATGAAGCTGACCAGCGTCGCGATTTCAAATACCATCTCAGCCATGTCGACAACATTTTGTATGAAATGGCCGAACGGGGAGACCGTTTCTTCAACGAAACATTGCGCATCGAACGTCTTTTTGACCTCGTCAACAGCGACAAGGTGCGTGCTGAATTTGAACGGGCGGTGGTCGCGGGCACCTCGCTGGCGATCGAACGGCAGGTCAGCGACCTGATCGACTGGATCGTGGCCAGCGACTACCGTCAGTGGCAGGCGGTGATGGACTATCTTTCCCAGCGGGCTGCTGCCCACACTGACAAAATTGTCGGCCAGGTCGGCGGGACCTTCGAGTTGAACCGCCAGGCGTTGCTCGGCAGCGTTGGCCGGGCGGCACAGCGGGTCGTCGACACCTACGACCCGCAGGCCGAGTCGCTCAAGCTCACCCAGCAGGTGCAGGCCACGCTGGTGCAGACTGCGGCGGTGGAGGCGGGCGCGCTTGGGCTGGGCACGCTGCTGGTGGCTGTGCTCAACACCACCCTGCTTGACATCACCGGTGTGCTGGGGGCCAGTGCGCTGGCTGTACTGGGGTTTTATGTGTTGCCCTACCGCCGCAGCCGGCTCAAGCAGGAGCTGCGGCGGGCCATCGGTGAACTGCGCAGCCAGCTGGCGGAGAGCCTGGATCGCCAGTTCGAAAAAGAGCTGGCCGACAGCCTGCAGCGGTTGCGCGCGGCGATTGCCCCCTACACCCGGTTTGTGCGGGTCGAACGGGAAAAACTGGAAGCGATGCGCAGTGAACTCGGCCGGCTGCAGCAGGAGCTGGCCGAGCTGCGTGTCGTGACCGCACGTGCTCTGCCACGAACAGACTCGCCCAGGAGCCGCCATGGCTGAACTGATCACCCTCATGCCGCTCGATCGGGCCCTGCACACGGCGGCGCTGCAGGCTGTCTACAGCGCTGTGCCGGCCTACTGGCAGCTTTACCGGCGGGAATCCCCCCCTCCAGAGCATGCCAGCCAGGAGCTTTCTGCTGCCGAACAGACCCCTGGGCGAACCTTGCTGGGCATCTTGCGCCGGGTAGACCGGCAGGACCCAGAGGCGGGTGCCGAGCTGATCGGCGTGTTGGATTTTCGTCTGCACTGGCCGACAGCTGGCGTTGCCTATGTCGGCAACCTGATGGTTGTCGGCTCGCTGCAGCGTCGGGGCATTGCCAGCCAGGCCTGGGCGTTGCTCAAGCCCTGGTTGGCGAGCAGCGCTTCGATGCAGGAAGTGCGCACTGGCGTCGAACAATTCAACATTGCGGCCCTCAAATTTTGGGAGGCCCAGGGGCTGGCGCTGACTGGCGCCAGCGACCGTGTGCGGGTGGAAGACCGTTTTGTCCGTCTGCTCTACCTTGCTGCGGACCTGGGGCACACCATGTAGGACTCTGGCGCTCTCAAGGACCGATTCGCGAATCACCGGCTTCAGGCCAGAGGCACCTATCCAATGGAAATTGCGAATCTGCTCCTCCAGCGCGAGGGGCTGACCGAATATGTTCGGATGCGCCTGGGTGCACCTTGCTGTGATCACTGTAGGGTTGTCGCGAACTGGGGGACAGGTGAAGGAGGGAGTGCGGTGGCGGTAGAAGCTCATTCATCCTGGACTTCTGCCAGAATCTCGGCCACGCGCTGGCGCAGGCGCGGCACGTCCTGGGTCGCCGTGACCCAGACAATCTCCCATTTCACGCTGAAATAGGCGTGAACGGCGATGTTGCGAAAGGCGACGAGTCAGCCCACTCAACGTCGGCGAACCGTTCGCGAAAGGCCGCTGAGAGGTGAGACGCCGCTTCCCCAATGACAATCAGCTTCTGCAAGATTGCGCTCTGGCGAAGATCGTCTTCGTAGAAGTCCTCTTCCTCTGTGAGTGCTGCCAGATAACGAGCGATCGCATCAGTCGCCTCGACGATATCGGCCAAATACAGCAGCTCAGGCCGCATACAGGACCCTGGCGCTCTCAAGGACCGATTCGCGAATCATCGGCTTCAGGCCAGATCTGGGGACCAGATCGACCGAACGCTGAAACAGATCGGAGAGTTCGCGCTGCATTCTTGCCAGCGCCAGGAAGCCGATTCGTGCCTCCGGCGCAAACTCTACGAGCAGGTCGACATCGCTGTCAGGGCGCATCTCGCCCCGACTTGCAGAGCCGAAGAGCGCCAGGTAATCGATCTCATTGCGGCGGCAGAACTGCGCAAGTTCCTCCACGGGTATCAAGATGTCAGTCGTCGGTGCCATCGTGCCCTCCTTGATATCGAGCGGATTCACCGGAGGTGCGCAGGGCAGCGCGGGCCATCGCCTCGACTTCTTCCGGC
>JAPLGY010000720.1 GCA_026389955.1 Caldilinea sp.
CCGCCAACCAGACACACTGGACTTACCAGTTGATTACAGGCAGATAGAGTTCCTGCCGGATATCGCCTACCCCGATCTTGTTGATCTGCGACGTGTGCAGCCAGGCTGCATTCTGTGCTTCTACAGTCAGGTAAACGGGTCATCCTTCAGGCATTGTTGTCAACAAATTCAAAATCCATGCACGATCTTCCTGGCTCACCAGCATCTCTTGTCCCCGTCCGAAAAGCTTGAACTCTGGCGTTTGGACAATACCGTAGCGATCTGCCAGCTGTTCGAGCCGTGCGCCATCTGCGGGCCCAGCCGGGGCCCCCCCGCGGGGGCTGGACGCGTCCACGCTGAAGAGCCGCCAGCTGCCGTCGGCGCCAGCATAGCGGTAGGCGTGGAGTTGATCGGATGGGGTTGAACCGACGACCAGGTACAGCCACTGCAGCTCGCGCAGGGCAGGATTGGGTTCCAGGTTGATCAGCTGAAGATCCTCGCTGACGCGATAGACCAATTGCAGACCCTGATGCGTGACCACCACGCGTCTCCCTGCACGCTGCCCGCCGCAGTCTGGACGCGGAAAGGTGGCGCAGTCGTCGAAGGTGGTCGATTCGAAGTTGAGTTGTGGGCTGCTGTTGAACCGGTTGAGTCGCCGTCGGAAATCCCCCAACACCAGCTGTTCGAGCGGCGACGGTGGCTGGTTGCTCACGCGGGGCGTTGGCGTCGGCACGGGGACCGGGCCGCTCTGTCCTGGCTGGTAGCTGAAGCGCACGGCATCGAAGATCGCATTGCCGGACTGGCTGGCATGCACCACCAGGTAGGCATCTGGCTTGAGGAAATAGGTGCCCAGCTCCTGCCACTGCCCAACCGCCTGATTTGGATCCACCAGGAAGTCAGGGGTCCATTCTGGGGTATTCTGGAGCAGATCGCCCTCACTGGCCAGCAGCGCCATTGAAGAGGGGGCGTGGTCTCCGTTGGGATCGCCGCAGGACCATGCCGCCAGGGTATAGTAGCCTGCCACCGGAAGCCCGGGGCGCACAATCAGATAGCCGCCGTTGGGGGGCGTCCACAGGCAGTCGCCGCCGTAGTCCTGACCACCACTGTTGGTATACCAGTCGCCATTTTTTTCGACAGCCGGGTCGCGGTTGTCAACGATGCGGTCGGGCACGTTGGCCGGCGCTGCCGGCTGTGGGGCGGCCGGCTGTGGCGCTGCCGGCTGCGGAGGCGAAACCGCAGCAGCACCGACGACAATGGGCGTCAGAAAGGGGCTGTACGTCTCTTGCAGCCACTGCGGTGCACTGCCGGCGACGCCCAGCGGTCGGCTGCTGTTTTCGCCCACGCCGGCCCAGAACAACTGGCCGCCTGGCAATGTACCGCCGGGGACAGGGATCGCCTCCGCTTGATCCAGGTAGACCAGACCTGCGCCGCCTGGCGCCCACGCGGCGCTGAACAACTGCTCCGGGGTAAGTGGCGGCGCCACGAGTGGGGTGAGCGCGCCGCTCCCAGTGTCAACGATGTGCAGCGCAAAGGGCGGCAGCGGCGGTGGGTTCTCCCAGGAAGCCGGGTTTGTGAAGACGGCGGTGTAAGCCTGAAGGCGGCCATCCTCCCCTGCATGCACAGCGGCGGCCAACGTTCCACTCGCACCAGGCGCTGTCGACTCGTAGCGCAGCAGCTTGGTCACGGCGCCGGAGGCTGCATCGATGCGCGCCAGACCGGCTTCCAGGTCGTAGATGAAGCCAAGAGAAGCCCCGCTGGCATAGAGCGCGCGCCCATCGGCGCCCCAGACGATATGATCCTGAATGGGAGATTGGAGCGGCAGGGTTGTCCCTGCCGCCAGGGTGTAGAGGAAGCTGACCGGCGGCCCCCCCACGGTGGAGCCAAAGACCAGCAGCCGCTGCCCGACTGGCGACCAGCTGGCGGGCCAGAACTCCTGCGTCCACGATTCCTGCACTGCGGCCGGAATCAGAATCTGGTAGTCGGTGGTGGGGCCGGCTGCCATCAGGTAGAGATTTCCCAGCCCAAAGACAATGGACTGCCCATCAGGGGAGAAGCGAGGAGCGCGGACAAAGACGCCGGGGAAGGGATTCGGGCTGCCGTCGTCGATCAAGGACGGCCCTTGGAGCTTGACCACGCGGTTCCCG
>JAPLGY010000771.1 GCA_026389955.1 Caldilinea sp.
ACCCCAAATTCCCAACCCGCGCGCTGCAGGAACTGGGCTTCCAACCGGCCCAGTGGAAGACCGGGCTGCTCGTCGCTGAAATCGGCAACACCTACGCCGGCTCGGCCTTGATCGGGCTCTCCGCCGTGCTCGACGAAGCAAAGCCGGGCCAGCGCATCCTGATGGTAAGCTATGGCAGCGGCGCCGGCTCCGATGCCTTTGACCTGCAGGTCACCGACCGCATCCTCGCCGCACAACACAGCGCCCCCACCACCCGTGACTACATCCGCCGGCGCGTCCAGATCGACTACGCACAGTACGTGAGAATGCGCCGAAAACTGGCTCAGCACTGACCCGGCCCCCTCCCCGCTCACACAGCTGAAAATAACCCGGCCTGTTGTCAGCAAAGGTGGTGCAATGGTCACAAAGAAGATGAAGGTACTGTCACGCAGCAGGATGCTGGCGCAGAGCCGGCGACAGAAAGGCCGCACCGAAGATGCACAGCTTGTCGACAAGCTGGCGCAGGTTGTCGAGCGTCATACCCAGCCACCCCAGTACGTCACGACCGGCCAGGTGACGCAACGTCTTGGCGTCAGCCGGCAGACGGTGGTCAACTGGATTCGGCGTGGCTTGATGACGCCTGCCCGCCACCCCTGAAGAAGCTGACGCCGTCTTGAAAAGCGAACGCAGCCAATACCAGCGGCAGTTGCGAGCTTTGGCGAACGTGGTGTGGGATAGTGTGGGATAAAGGTGGGATAAAGGTGGGATAGACATCTGGGAGAGTGTGGGATAAAGGTGGGATAGACATCTGGGAGAGCGGCGGAGGCGTGCTCAACGCACCGCCAGAAGCTCCAGCGTGCGCAGCAGCACCTTCCGCCATTGGCCGGATTCGTCGATCGGCAGATAGATGGCCCGACGTCCTACCCACGGCGCAGCTTCTGAAACCACACCGCCCCCGTCGGCCAGACGCAGCTGCCGCTCCAAGGTGCGCCGCTCCACACCCTCCAATCTGTCGCTGTACAACACCAGGTTGTCCAGATCCCGACCGATCCGCTCGACCCCCGCCCGCGCGGCCAGACCTTTGATGCGAATCTGAAAAAAGAGATCTTCGATCTCCTCCGGCACCGAATCTGTCTCGCTGTCTTTGCCGAAGCGATCCACCAGTTCAGAGCGCATCTCATCCAACGCCGCAACCTGGGAGATCCCCGCGATCCGGCGGTAGAACTGCAGCCGCAACGCTTCGTCGACAAGATAGGTGGCTGGAATGCGCGCGTCGAGCGGCAAATCCAGCTGCACCGGCGGCTGCAGCGGATCCTCCAGGTCGAAAGGCAACTCTTCTCGGGGCTGCACTGCCCGGTGTTTGGTGGGCGGATCCGCATCCACTGCCCGGTCCACTGCCCGGTCCGCTGCCCGGTCCGCTGCCCGGTCCACTGCCTGGAGCGCCTTCACAAAGTGCTCTTTCTTGCGCCTCGCCTCGTTGATGGCCTGCGCCAACAGCCGCGTATACAGGTCAAAGCCGACGATGTCGATGTGCCCGCTCTGCCGCGCCCCCAGCAGATCGCCCGTCCCTCGAATCTCCAGGTCGCGCATCGCGATTCGGAACCCGGCCCCCAGCTCTTCGCTGCTCTCCAACACCGCTTCCAGCCGACGACGGGCATCGTAGCTCAACACCGTGTTCCGGTTGTAAAGCAGATAACAGTGGCCCCGCTGGGCGCTGCGCCCCACCCGCCCACGCAGCTGATAAAGCTGTGCCAGCCCAAAATGGTCGGCCCGGTGGATAAGGATCGTGTTGGCGTTGGGAATGTCCAACCCGTTTTCGATGATCGTGGTGGCGACCAGCACATCGACTTCTCCTTCGGCAAACCGTATCATCACCTCCTCCAACTCCCGCTCGGACATCTGCCCATGTCCAACCGCCACCACCGCCTCTGGCACCAGATGGCGGATCCGGTCGGCCAGGACGTGAATGTCGCGCACCCGGTCGTTGACCACAAAAACCTGCCCCCGGCGGTGCAGCTCACGCTGGATCGCCTGTTTGACCAGGACCTCGTCGTATTCCGCCAGCACCGTATGGATCGGCTGGCGTTCCTTGGGCGGCGTGTGGATGGTGCTCATGTCCCGGATCCCGCTGAGACTCATGTGCAATGTGCGCGGGATCGGCGTGGCGCTCAACGTCAAGACATCTACGTGGCTGCGCAGCTGTTTGAGCTGTTCTTTCTGCGCTACCCCAAAACGCTGCTCCTCATCGATGATCAGCAACCCCAACTCCTTGAACTCAACATCCTTGCTGAGCAGCCGATGTGTGCCCACCACCAGATCCACTGTGCCTTTCTGCAGCCCGTCGAGCACTTTCTGCTGCTGAGCAGCTGTGCGAAAACGGCT
>JAPLGY010000401.1 GCA_026389955.1 Caldilinea sp.
GAGCGCACCTCGGCGCTGTACACCTGGTCCGCCCAGGCTGGGCAATAAACACCCTCCGCACCAGGAATTCCCTGCAATGCACCCACCTGTCCATTTTGACCCCCACTGGCATTACCGAGGCCTGCGCGCCCTTGTGCTTGAAAACAGCCACCTGCGGCTGGTGCTGCTGCCCGAACTGGGCGGCAAACTCTGGTCGCTCTTCTACAAAAGTGTCGACAGCGAAATTTTCTGGCAAAATCCGCGTGTCGAACCTCGCCCAGCCCACTACGGGGCTGCCTACGACGACTGGTTTTGCGGAGGATGGGACGAGCTCTTTCCCAACGATGCCCCCACTACGCTGGCAGGTGAACCCTACCCAGACCACGGCGAATGGTGGGCGATGCCGTTTGGCTGGGAGGTGGCCGAACAGACCCCCGACCAGGTGACCGTGCGGCTCTGGCGTGCCGGGGTGGCCACCAACACAACCGTCGAACGCTGGATCACGCTGGGCAGAGATCGTCCCTACTACACGACCCGCTACCGGCTGTACAACGGCGGGCCCCAGCCGCTCGATTTTTTGTGGAAGCTGCATCCTGCGCTCCGGGTTTCATCCTGCGCTCGCATCGACCTGCCAGCAGGCACTGTCTACCCGGAACCCCCTTTCAACGCCCGTCTGGACAACACCCCCTTTCTCTGGCCGCAGGCGCGCGGTGCCCAGGGAGAAAGGGTTGACATGCGGGCAGTGCCGCCTGCTTCGGCGGCAACCTGCGATTTTTACTATGCCACCGAACTCAGCGCCGGTTGGTGTGCGTTGACCCAGGTCAACGCCGGATATGGCTTTGGCCTGGCCTTTGACCCAGCGGTCTTTCGCAGTGTCTGGGTTTTCGGCGCCTACGGCGGCTGGCGTGGCCACTACACCACCCTGCTCGAACCCTGCACCGGCTATCCCTACCGCCTCGAAGATGCAGTGGCCCGGGGTACGGCCAGCCATTTGGAGCCGGGTGCGGCCTTGGAGACGACGGTGACGACAGTCTTGTACACAGGTTGCGACCAGGTGTCGCAGATTACACGCGAGGGGCAGGTACACTGATGGGAACCATGCAAGGGAAGGTTGCCCTGGTGACGGGCGGGGCGCGGGGCATTGGGCGGGCCGTGGCCGAGGCTCTGGCCGGAGACGGTGCAGCCGTGGTCGTGGCGGACCTGGCGGGCAGCGCCGGCAGCGAAACCGCCGCTGAGTTGCGCGCCCAGGGGGGCGAAGCCTGTTTTGTGGCGGCAGACGTGACGGTGGACGGCGCACGCATGGTCGCAGCAGCGGTCGAACGCTACGGCCGCCTCGACATCCTGGTCAACAACGCCGGCATCTTCTACAACGCCGACGCCTTGACGACCCCCTTTGCAGAATGGCAGCGTGCGTTCGACGTCCTCTTTTATGGGGCCTTGCATTGTGCCCGTGCCGCCGGGCAGGCGATGGTGGCACAAGGGGAGGGAGGGCGGATCGTCAACATCTCCTCGATCAACGCCTTTCTGGGGATGGCGCAGGCCAGCCACTACAACACCGCCAAAGGGGCCGTCGACCAACTGACGCGCTGCCTGGCAGTCGAATGGGCGCCGCACGGCATCTTGGTCAACAGCGTGGCGCCCGGCTTTGTCGACACGCCGATGTCGATCGTAGGGGGCGTCAACGAACTGGAGAGTGCCAACTTCCAGGAGATCTATGTGCGCCGCCGCCGCATCCCGCTGGCGCGCGCTGCACAGCCCGCCGAGATCGCAGCGGCGGTCCACTTCTTGGCTTCCGACCGCTGCACCTACATCACGGGCCATACCCTGGTCGTCGATGGCGGGCTGTCGATCACCTTTTGAACGCGCCCGCCAGCAGAGCGCCCCCCGATCTGGCAGACAGCTGGTGTATAATCCAATGCATAGATTTATTGTCGGACCAAGCCGCCAGTTCACAAGGAATACAGATCATGATCGAAGCACTCTTGGACCATGCCACCCTGGTCGAACACGACCGCAGGCAGATTCACCCACTGCATCACCCTGCCCAGTTGGTCAACCCGTTGGTGGTCGAACGGGCCGAAGGGGTCTGGATCTACACCACAGACGGACGTCGTGTGCTGGATGGCATGGCTGGGCTGTGGAATGTCAACATCGGGTATGGAAACCAGGAACTCCCCGAGGTTGCGGCTGCGCAGATGCGCAAACTGGCCTTCACCTCCAACTTTGCCGGCATGACGACACAGCCGTCTGCCGAGCTGGCGTATCGAATGGCTGGGATGGCGCACCCGTCTCTCAACACGACCTTTTTCACGTCGGGCGGTTCGGAGGCCAACGATTCGGCCTTCAAGACTGTGCGCTATTACTGGCACCGGCTGGGCCAGCCGAAAAAATTCAAAATTATCTCGCGACAGGCCGGCTATCATGGGATCACCGTGGCCGCGACCGCGGCCACCGGGATCCCGCGCTACCACCCGATGTTTGGCCCGCTGGCCGCCGATTTTTCGCACATCCCGGCCCCCAATCCCTATCGCTACACCGGCGACCTGCAGCCCGGGGAGACGGTCGGTCAGGCCGCCGCACGTGCCCTCGAAGAAGAGATCCTGCGCCAGGGCCCGGAGACGGTCGCAGCCTTCATTGTCGAGCCGATCCAGGGTGTCGGTGGTGTAATTGTGCCGCCCGACGACTATTTCCCACGTGTGCGGGCCCTCTGCGACCGCTACGCAGTGCTGCTGATCGTCGACGAGGTGATCTGTGGGTTTGGCAGGACCGGGCTTTGGTTTGGCGAGCATCACTGGGATCTGCGGCCTGACATCCTGACCTTTGCCAAAGGAATTACCAGCGGGTACTTGCCGCTGGGGGGGATGCAGATCTCAGACGCCATTCGGGAGACGATCGACAGTGCACAGCCGCAGGAGACCTGGATGCATGGGTTTACCTATTCGGGTCATGCCACTGCCTGTGCGGTCGGGCTCAAAAACCTCGAAATCCTCGAGCGCGAGAATCTGCTGGCCAACAGCCAGCAGATGGGGGAACGGCTCAAGACGGGCTTGCACAAGCTGTTGGAGTTCCCGATTGTAGGTGAGGTGCGCGGGCGTGGCTTGCTCTGTGGGGTCGAAATTGTCAAAGACAAAGAGAACCGAGAAGCCGATATTCCCAAGGCGCTGGCCATCTACAACGCCTGTCTGGCGCGCGGGCTGCGGCTGCGTAACGTCGGTGCGACCCTTGCCTGCTCGCCGCCGTTGGTGATCGACGCGGAAGAAGTGGACCAGCTCGTCGACATTCTGGGCAGTGTGATCGACAGCGTCTGTTGACCCTCGGCCGCTGCAATAATGCCGTCGAGGGCTCGTCGAGCCGCACATCAAACGCAAGGAGAAAACTGCGTGAACAAGGTAACAATCAGCAAAGGCAAATGGGCCGGCCTCCAGCGCTGTGCCGGCGCCGACGGCATCATTGCAGCGGCTGCGATGGACCAGCGAGGCTCGCTGCAGAAAGCGCTCAGCAAAGCGCGTGACGGCGCTCCTGTCTCCAAAGAGGAGATGGTCCAGTTCAAAACTGCGGTCAGCCAGGTGCTGACCCGACATGCCAGTGCGATCTTGCTCGACCCCGAATATGGGTTGCCGGCGGCGGCAGTGCGGGCAGCCGGCACCGGTGTTTTGCTGGCCTATGAAAAGACTGGCTACGACACGAACGACGACAGCCGCATGCCAGACCTCACAGCCGGCTGGAGTGTCCGCCGGCTGGTAGCAGCCGGTGCTACGGCGATCAAAGTGCTGGTCTACTACAACCCCAACCATCCTGCGCAGATCAACGCAGCCAAACAAGCGTTCGTCGAGCGCGTTGGCAGCGAATGCCGGGCCGAAGATGTGCCGTTCTTCCTGGAGCCCCTGGGCTACGACGACACACTGGGCGACCCCAAAGGGGTCGCGTTTGCGCAGGCCAGACCGGCGCTGGTCAAGGCCTACATGGCTGAATTTTCCAAGCCAGAGTATGGGGTCGACGTGCTCAAGGTCGAGGTGCCGGTGACCATGAGTTGTGTGGCGGGCACGGCTGCCTTCAAAGGCACTGCCGCCTACAGCCGGGCCGAGGCGCTGGCCATCTTTCAAGAAAC
Organism: Caldilinea sp.; assembly: GCA_026389955.1. Next base: position 4,088 of record JAPLGY010000401.1, read on the forward strand.
CGCCAGTGCCGCCCAAAAACCGTTCCTCTATCTGAGCGCCGGCGTCAGCGACGAAGTCTTTCGGGAAACTCTGCAACTGGCCGCCGAAGCTGGCACGCCCTTTTCGGGTGTGCTCTGTGGCCGGGCCACCTGGCAGGATGGAATTCCGATCTTTGCACGCCAGGGGTTCGATGCTCTGGTCGACTGGCTGGAAGATCGCGGGGTCCAAAACATCACCGCACTCAACCGGGTGATCGCCCACGGGGCACGCCCTTGGTGGACGGTCTACGGTGGCCGGGATGCGATCGAAGTGACGGGTGCTTGATGAGCCAAACCCAGTGGCGGCTGCAGAGACGTCGCAATCTATTCAACGCCGTAGGTGGCATGCAATCTGCTGCCTGCGGCAATTTTCTCTGCAGCCTGACCGCTGCAGACCAGAGATACAGGAGAGATTCATGAACAAGTTCATTCATGCTCGCAGGCAGCGGCTGGCTGGCCTGGTGCTGGCGCTGGGCCTGCTCACCTTCGCAACCGCTGCCTGCAGCGGGCTCGGTGCCCCTGCGACAGAGAACACAGCAGAAAGCGCAGCAGCCAGCGAGACGGCTCCTCCTCCAGAGGAGGGTGCGACCGAAGCCGCCCCCGAGGAGGCTGCGGCGACCGAAGCTGCCCCCGAGGAGGCTGCCAACACAGCAGCCACGGTGGACCCGGCTGTCGCTGGCCGTGAGGGGATGTACAGCGCGGCCCCGGAACTGACGATCGACCCGTCGATCTACTACTATGCGACGATCAAAACCGAACGGGGCGATATCAAGGTGCAGCTCTTTGCTGACCGGGCACCGGCCACGGTCAACAATTTCGTCTTTCTGGCCCGCGAGGGGTTCTACGACAACACCACCTTCCACCGGGTGCTCGCCGATTTCATGGCGCAGGCGGGCGACCCGACCGGGACCGGGACGGGAGGTCCTGGCTACAGTTTTGCCGACGAAATCTGGCCAGGGGGCAGCTTTGACCGTCGCGGACTGCTGGCTATGGCCAATGCCGGGCCCAACACCAACGGCAGCCAGTTCTTCATCACCTTTGCGCCCACACCTTGGCTGGACGGCAACCATACCATCTTTGGCGAAGTGCTGGAAGGGGACGAAGTGCTCAGCCAGATCACCCTGCGCGACCCTGCCGCCGACGGGGCCACCCTGGGCGACCGCATCGAGACAATCGTGATTGAGGAGGGAGAGGCCAGCCTGCTGCCCACCCCCACGCCGCTGCCGCCCACACCGACCCCCTTCCCACCGACCCAACTCAGCGGGGAGCGCCCGCTGGCCGAGGTGCCGGGCACCGAAAAGGCCAACTACTTCAACGCCGAGCCTGCGCTGGTGATCGACACGGCCAAGAGTTACACGGCGGTGATCCGCACCTCCAAGGGCGAACTGGTGGCCGAGCTTTACGACGACGACGCGCCGGTAGCGGTCAACAACTTTGTGGTGCTGGCCAACCTGGGTTTCTTCGACAACACACCGGTCAACGATGTCAACCCAGAACAGCTGGTCGTGATCGGCTCCCCCGACAACGACCCCAACAACGACGTTGGCTACGGGTTCAAACCAGAGGTCAGCCTGCCGTTGGTCCCCGCTGCCGGTTCGATCGCCTACCGTGCCCTGACGCAGGACGCCGACGGCAGCATCGTGGCCAGCGGCAGCCAGCTCTTCCTGGCGTTGGCTGCGCCGCCGGCCGACTCCAACGACACCTACAGTTTCTTTGGGTTGATTGTAGAAGGAAATGAATTGTTGGCTGAGCTGACGCTGGAAGATACGATCGACTCGATCACGATTGTGGAAAAATAACTCGTTCTGCCCGGGGGATCCTGCTTTATCGATGCGTCCGCTTGTGCAGGAACCGAGTTGTTGAGCAAACTCGGTTCCTGCCCTTTTTACCGCCTGACTCCCCAATGTCGCAGACGACGCCGCCATCTCTGCCACCAGGCTCTCCAGAAGAGGGCTTCCAGGGTCTGCCAGCGTTGCCAGAGCAGTGCCCCTGTCTGGTCGTCGGCTGCTGCGCCTTGTCCGCCGCCAAAGCGGAAACGGACGTAGGCGGCGGTAACTTCCTGGAGAAGGGGCTCGGCGGCCGGCCAGACCCCTGCAAGGGCACGGGCATGCTCGTTGGGGGTGGCCGTCGGCCGCATCGGCAGCCCCAGACGCTGTGACCAACGCTCCAGCCGTTCGTAGACCACCAAAGGCAGTTCTGCGGTAAACGCCGTCGGGCCGCTGCTGCGGACCCGCCAGATCCACAGAAGGCCCACCGGCACCGCGATGGCCAGCGCCAGCAGCGTCAGCAGCCAGCTGACCTGGGGGCTCGTTGCAGTTGGCTGGGGGTTCTCCAGCAGCTCCTCCCCGGTAAACGGCGGGGGGGGCTGTGGTTCGGTAGGCGCAGGGGTTGGCACGCTCCTGTCGGCGGCGACCGTCGGTGTGGGCAGTTGCCCTCCGACGTCGAGCGACGCTGCGCCGCTCGGTCGCTCCAACGAGCTCTCCCCAGCAGTCGGTTCGAACTCGATCCAGCCATATTCGGGGAAAAAGACCTCCACCCAGGTATGGGCGTCTCGCTCGGTCACCAGATACAGCCCCTTCTCAGGGTCGAACGTTCCTTCTGCATAGCCGCTGACCGCGCGCGCCGGCACCCCGACCACCCGCAGCATCGTCGCCATGGCCGTGGCATAGTAATCGCAGTAGCCCTGCCGCAGATCGAAGAGAAAGTATTCGAGCGGGTCACGCCCGGCAGGTGGGGCTGGGATGGCGTCGTTGTAGGAGAGCGTCCGCAGATAGCTTTCGATCGCCTTGGCCTGGGCGTAGGGAGTGGTTGCGCTGGCGGTCAACTGCCGTGCCAGCTCGGCAACGGCGGGCGAGAAATCGTCGGGAAGCTGCAGAAAAGCGTCGCTGATTGCGGGCGGGTACATCTGGCCAGCCGCCTGCAGGTCCAGGATGGTGGGCTGGGCGGCAGCGCTGACCAGCGTGTACCGGTCGCCGTTGTCCAGCTCACGGCGGGCACGGACGGTAGTGAATTCGACCGGCCCGTCCGCTGACCCGGCAGCCGGGATGACGCTGGCGCCAGCCTGCACCCGCACCGTGGCTTCCAGAGCCAAGGTCGACTGAGCCAGATCTGGCATCCCCAAAAGCACCCTGCCAGCCGGTGCAAGCAGGGTAATCGTCTGGCTGATCGCGGTCCGGGCTCGCCAGCTGGCGATCGGGAGAATCTCGCCTGCTGCAAAAGAACGGCTTTCGCTGGCGGTGTTGACCCAACGCCCGGTGCGGTAGGTATCAAAAACGACAGCGCGCCAGTAGCGTGCCTGCCCAGTCTGGGCCTGGAAGACCGGGGTGTCGGTGACGGTGCGCTCGCCGCCCAGGGTCAGCGAGCTGCCAAAGGTGGGTGCTCGGTCTGCTGGCTGGCGGTTGAGCCCCTGATAGAGCCGCTGCACAGCCTCGGCAGTGGTTGCCCAGGTCGAGTTGACCGGTTGCAGCAGGGAACGCACCTGAGCGCTGCGACCCAACCCGGGCAACAGC
>JAPLGY010000311.1 GCA_026389955.1 Caldilinea sp.
GGCGTCGGTCGGCCGACGAAGGTGCTCAGCAGATGGTCGAGCTCTGCTTTAAATTCAGGGTCGTGTGTGGATTTGAGATAGACCTCCTCCAGCTCATCCAGCGCCGGCATCAAAGACTCCGGCACAAATTTACCGCCGTACGGGCCAAAATGGCCCGATTCATCGGGCCAGGCGCTGTAAGGGAGAGGCGTGCTGACCTGCTCGGCAATTGGCTCGTTTCTCATCTATTCCCCCCATTCCATCGGTGTCGGCGGCGTGAACGAAGAGGTCACCTCCACCGGTCGCCCACTTTGCAGCGACTGACGAATCGCAGCGCAGATCTCCACGACATGGGCTGCCTGTGCCCCGCTCGCCCGTTGGGGGCGCCCTGCGGCCATAGCGTCGGCAATTTCAGCGACCGACCGTCCCCAGTCGACGCCGTTGAAAGGCACCCGAACATAGGGCAGGGGGGCGTAGCTCTCGCCAAACCGCGAAAACTCGACCGCCGCATCAAAGTCCTGAAAACTGCCCAGATAGAGCGAACCCAGATCTCCGTGAAATTCCAGCCCCTTTTGCTTGCTGTGCCCACCTACATAGAAATTGGTTGTCAACCGCACAACCGTGCCGTTCGCCAGTTCCACCGCTGCAACCACCCAGTCGGGGGTTTCGATGTGAAAAGGCACCCCTTCCTGGGTCGTGCGGTCAGGATGCAGCACTTTGCCGTAGGCGACCACCCGCCGTGCTGGCGCCAGAAAGGTCGTCACCAACGTGAGCGGGTAGACACCAACGTCGAAGAGCGCACCCACCTCGTAAAACGGGCCCGGGTTGGGATGCCAGGACTCGATTCGTCCCCAGTTGACTTCGCAGTAGACCACCCGCACCTGCCCGAGCTGCCCCTGGCGAATCGCTTTCCAGGCAGTCTGTTGCGCCTCTCCCATGTAGGTGATCGGCGAACAGCTCAGCCGCAGCCGGCGCGCTGCCGCCAGCTCGACCAGCCGACTCGCCTCCAGGTAAGTCATCGCCAGCGGCTTCTCGCTGTGGACATGCTTGCCCGCTTCCAGGCACTGCGTGATCACGGCAGGATGTGCGTGGTGGATCGTCAGGTTGACGACCAGATCGACGGCCGGATCTGCCAACAGCTCCTCCAGGGTCGCATACGCGCGCCCCCCATATTGAGCAGCAAACGCCTGGGCGCGCTCCAACAACACGTCGGTGGCACCGACCAGCGCCACCTGAGGATATGCCTGCAAGGTACGCGCATACGGGCCGGCAATGTTGCCACAGCCAGCAATCGCCACACGCAACGGTCTTGTCTCCATTCGTCTTCTCCATTCCCCTTGCCATTCATGGCAGTTGTTCTGAGGACGGTGTCTCTGCCTGGACGCCCCAGACCCACACCGCCGCCGGTCCCACTCTCATTATGTACGCGGTTTCCACTGGGCGCGAATCTGCTGCGTCCTGGTCAGCCGCTGGCGCAACCCCGCCTCGTCGCTGCTGTCCAGCAGCCGATGGAGCGCGCCGAGGTCGGCCTGGAAACGCTCCAGCTGCGCCAGCACCGCCGTGCGGTTGGTCAGCAGAATGTCCAGGAACATCTGGGTGTCGCTGGCTGCCACCCGGCTGGTATCGCGAAAGCCGCCCGCTGCCACCGACCAGACGGTGGGGTCCTGGTCTCCGACCTCGGCGACTGCGGCGGTGAGCGCGCTGGCCACCAAAAACGGCAGGTGGCTGATGCTGGCCACCAGCCGGTCGTGGCGTTCGGGCTCCAAGACCAGCGGACGCCCCCCCACTGCGAGCGCCAGCTCCGTCGTCAGCGCCAGCGCGTCCGGGCTGGTGCGCGGCAGGGGGGTGAGCACCCAGGTGGCCCCGCGGTAGAGGCCGCGCTCGGCAGCCTCAAACCCCGCCGTCTCCTTGCCACACATCGGGTGCCCCCCCACCGGCTCCACCGTGGGGGGAAGCGCCGCCATTGCCGCGCAGATTTCCCCTTTGGTGCTGCCCATGTCGGTCACCACAGTGCCCGGCCACAGCCGCGCACCGATCTCAGCGAGTGCAGACAAAATCGTGCGCACCGGTGTGGCCAGGACCACCAGATCGGCCCCCAAAACCCCTGTCTGCAGATCGTTGGTCGCCAGATCGACGGCGCCGGCAAAAAACGCGTCGAGCACCGTGCGGGTACGCCGGGCGACCCCGCGCACCTCGCGACAGCGCCGCCCTTCCTTCAGGTCCATACACAGGCTGGCGCCCATCAGCCCCAACCCGACCACAGCAACCGAACACTCTTTGAGTGGCTTGGCCATGGCGACAGGTCAGAGATCCCTGCCGACCGCCTGTGCCACCTGGCGCAGCTCCTGCATCAGCCGGGAGAAGCGCTCCAGCGTGAGGCTTTGCGCGCCGTCGCTCCAGGCGCGCGCCGGGTCAGGGTGCACCTCGACCATCAACCCGTCCGCCCCTGCGGCGACCGCCGCCTTGGCAACCGCCCCGACCAGCTGCCACATCCCCGTGCCATGCGCCGGGTCGCCGATCACGGGCAGATGGCTCTGTTCCTTGAGCACCGGAATGGCGTTGATGTCAAAGGTGTTGCGGGTCGCTGTCTCGTAGGTGCGGATGCCGCGCTCGCAGACCATGACCTTCATATTGCCACCCGACAGGACATATTCGGCGCTCATCAGCAGCTCCTGAACAGTCCCGCTGATCCCGCGCTTGAGAAACACCGGTTTGCTCTGCTTGCCCAACGCCTTGAGCAGCGAGTAGTTCTGTGTGTTGCGGGCACCGACCTGAAAAATATCGGTGTACTCGCCGACCAGATCGATATCTTCGGAGCCCATCACCTCGGTGATGATCGGCAGGCCGGTCTGCTCTCGAGCCTCGGCCAGATGCTTCAACCCCTCTTCGCCCAACCCTTGGAAGCTGTACGGGCTCGAACGCGGTTTGAAGGCTCCCCCGCGCAGCACGCTTCCTCCTGCCTCCTTGACCGCATGCGCCACTTCGAGGATCATCGAGCGGCTTTCGACGCTGCAGGGGCCAGCCATCATGACGATCTTCGGGCCGCCGATCTGGACGCCGTTGACGTCGATCACCGTCGAGGCCGCGCTGAAATCGCGGCTGGCCAGTTTGTACGGCTGCATCACACGCATCGTGCGCTCGACCCCGTCCATCACCTCAAACGAGCTGTTTTGAATCAGATGCTCGTCGGCGCCGATCACCCCGATGATGGTGCGGGCTTCCCCGCGGCTGAGATGCACCTTGTAGCCCAGTTCCTCGACACGCTGCACGACCGCCTCGATCTGGGCGGGTTCGGCATGGTTTTTCATCACAACAATCATAGTGTCCTTCCCTTTCCTGCTGCATCGAGCAGCCCTGCTGGTTCCCAAATCGTGCGATCCACAGCCTGGGCGACCCGCCGCAGGCTTTTCATCAACGCAGCAAAATCTTCCAACGTCAGGCTCTGCCGTCCGTCGCTGACTGCCGTGTCCGGGTCGGGGTGCACCTCGAGAATCAGGGCGTCGGCCCCTGCGGCCAGAGCCGCCCGGCTCATGGCCGGCACCAGCTCGCGCAGCCCGGTGCCGTGTGAGGGGTCGGCCACAATCGGCAGGTGCGTCTGCTCCTTGAGCACAGGAACGGCGTTGAGGTCAAACGTGTTGCGGGTTGCTGTCTCATAGGTGCGGATTCCCCGCTCGCAGAGCATGACGTTGTAGTTGCCGTTGCTGACGATGTATTCGGCACACATCAACAGCTCCCGAATTGTACCGCTGATCCCGCGTTTCAGCATCACCGGCTTGCTCTGCTTGCCGACCGCGTGGAGCAGCCCGTAGTTCTGCATGGTGCGGGCCCCGATCTGCAAAATATCGGCGTATTCAGCCACCAGCGCCACCTGCTCCTCCCGCATCACTTCGGTGATGACCGGCAGGCCGGTCGCCTCGCGCGCCTCGGCCAGATATTCCAGCCCGCGTGCCCCCAATCCTTGAAAGTCGTAGGGGCTGGTGCGCGGCTTGAAGGCGCCCCCGCGCAGCACAGTCGCCCCGGCCTCGCGCACCGCATAGGCGATGTCGATGATCTGCTGGCGGTCCTCTACACTGCAGGGACCAGCCATCACCACCACCGCCGATCCCCCGACCCGCACACGCCCGCCCGCAACGTCGATCACGCTGTTCTCCGGTCGCGCTGTGCGGCTGGCCAGTTTGTAAGGCTCTTGGATGCGCAGCGTGTGCGACACCCCCTCCATCTGGTCAAAGACCTCCCGGGTCAGCCCGGTCAGATCCCCGACCAACGCCACCACCGTCCGGTTTTCACCGTAGATCGGGTGGGTCTGGACACCGAACGATTCTGCTTTGCGGATCACGGCCCCGATGTCAGCGGCGGTTACTCCTGGTTTCATCACAACGATCATCTGATGGTCTCTCCCATTTTTTCTCCAAAACTTTTTCTCCAAAACCTGGCCCTTGGGCCACCACTCGACCCCTGTAGTTGCTCAAATCTGCAGCAGCGCAGCCTGGCCCGCCGTCGCCTCGTGCTCCAGAGAGCGGGCCGCCGGGTAGCTGCCCAGCAATTTGACAAACGCCGCCCGATTCAACAGCCCGACGATGGCAGCGCTGACATTCGCATCCTGCCAGTGGCCGTCGAGATCCACATAAAACACATATTGCCAGGTCCGGTTGCGCCGCGGGCGGCTCTCCAGTTTGGTCAGGTTGACCTGGCGGGTGGCGAACTCCCCCAACGCCTGATAGAGCGCGCCCGGCGTGTTGGGGACCGCAAAGACCAGCGACGTCTTGCTGCGTTCGCCCGGCGGCGGATCGCCCCGGCCCACGACAAAAAAGCGCGTATAATTGTTGGGCAGATCTTCGATCCCCTCGTCGATAATCTCCAGCCCGTACACTTCCGCGGCCAGCCGGCTGGCGATCACCGCAACCCCCTCTACGGGGTCAGCGGCCAGATCTTTGGCGCTTCCGGCGGTGTCGTACCAAGGGACTGCGGCCAGTTTTCGTCGATTCAGATAGGTCTCACACTGGGCGAGTGCCTGGGGATGGCTGCGTACCTGGACGATGGGGGCGCGCCCTGGCTCCTGGTTTCCGGGCACCGTGAGCAGGTTGTGGCGCACACGCAGCAAAACCTCACCGTACACCTTGAGATCATGGTCCAGCAGCAGATCGTACGATTTGTTGATACTTCCTGCCGTCGAGTTTTCGACCGGCACGACCCCCTTGAAAAGCCACAACCGTCATTTTTCCCTCCATACACGCAGCTGTTCTTCGATCCAACGGTTCAACTCCTGCATATCGACGCTCGACAACAGCACAGTTTTGTCCGGGCGCAACGACTGTGCCTCCCTGAGATAGACATGCTGGACCCGGTCTTGGGGGTGGCGGGTGTTCCAGTGCACCAACGCCCGGATGCACCTTTCCAGAGAGCCGGGCACGTCGATCTCGTGGCTGCACATCAACGGCACATCGAGCCACCCCAGCTGGCGCGCGGCGGTGGCGGGGAAGGCGGCATTCAAGTCCAGCGTCGTCGTAAAAATGGCGCTGGCCACATCTTCTTTCTGAATGCCGTTGAGGTGGATCATCAGGGCCAGCAATTCACGTGTGGCCCGGAGAATCTCTTCACGGTCGTCGCTGCTGACCGTGGTCGCTCCACGGACCCCTCTGCACACAACTGTCATGGTTCAGCTCCTCCCATCTGCTTCTTCGGTGCGTTTCAGCGTGCACAACAAAAAAGCGAGGCGGCTTTTGCCAACCTCGCTTGTGTAGCGAACCCTCGGTGCCTTTCTATCCAGGCATGATTGTCGCTCCAGCGCAGGTCGGTCTCTGGCGATAGCCAAAATAATAAAAATAAAAGGGGACGTAGCGCACAAAAAACCCACGCCATTCGTGGCGCGGGTCGCAGACAGCTTTGGCTACTGCAAGCACAGCGGCGCGCCAGAGCGCGGCCTTGTTCTGGGTCTGCAGATGGACTCCTGGTCTCGCCAACATTTTCTGTCGCCTGTCTCCCTTTTCCTGTTCCACGCTGTTTGCTTTCCGCCGAGCTGATTTTCAGAATAACACGACTGCATAGGGTTGTCAATCGGGAAACAGCGAAAAAAAAGGTTGGCGCTGCCCCAGTTTGGCTGGCAAGTTGGACTGCATACCGTACATCGGGTAAAATGAACCCATTGTTTTCTTTGACGGACAGGAAGCCAGCCAATGACGGATCGGGGAACGCGTTTCGATGTCACCACTCTCGGCGAGACCATGCTGCGGCTCAGTGTGCCGGCGGGCGAACGGCTGGAGATGGCTGACCAGCTTGACCTGCGGCCGGGCGGGGCGGAGTCCAACGTGGCCGCCTTGCTGGCCCGCCTCGGGCACCCCACCGCCTGGTGTGGCGCCCTGCCCGCTTCGGCGCTGGGCAGGCTGGCGGCCAACCAGCTGCGCCTGGCCGGCGTCGACCTGGAGGGGGTGGTCTGGAATCCCAGCGGGCGAATGGGGCTTTATTTTGTCGAATTTTCTGCGCCGCCCCGTCCGACCGAAGTCATCTACGACCGGGCCGGCTCCTGCGCGGCCCAGCTGACCCCAGCCCAGGTTGCCTGGTCTCATCTGCTGGACAGTCGGCTGGTGCACCTGACCGGCATCACGCCGGCCTTGTCGGCCAGCAGCCTGGCCATCGCCGAGGAGGCGCTGGCCCGTGCCCGCCAGGCTGGCGTCGCCGTCAGCTTCGACATCAACTATCGCGCCCGGCTGTGGCAGCCAGCGGAGGCTGCGCCTGTACTGGCCAGGCTGGCCCGCAACGTGACGCTGCTTTTTTGCAGCCAACAAGATGCGGGCCGTCTGTTTGGCATCGTCGGCCCGCCGGAGAGCGCTGTGCGCGTTTTGGCCGCCGAGATGCATGCCGCAGTCGCCGTTATGTCCGCCGGCAGTGCAGGTGCCTGGCTCTGGGACGGCAAACAGCTGCACCACCAACCGGCGGTGCCGACCACGCTCATCGACCGGCCGGGAGCGGGCGATGCCCTGGCCGCCGGGGTGTTGACCGGCTGGCTGGAGGGGGACCTGGCCTTGGGGCTGCGCTACGGTGTGACCCTGGCCGCGCTGGCGCTCAGCCAGCACGGCGACATGGTGGTCACCCATCGTGCTGAACTGGAGAGCCTGCTCGGCCACAGCACGGCCATCCGCCGTTGAGCTGTCGGGAACCGGCCGGGGCTGTCTTCCACGCTTCTGAACAAAGGATCGCGATGACTTCGATCAAAACTGTCTCCTGTGCGCTGGTCGGGCTGGGGAACGTCAACCGCAACTTTTTGCGCATCTTGGAGCTGAAATCCACCGAGTTGGCCCGGCGCTACCGGCTCCGCTTCCACATCGTCTGTGTGGCAGACAGCAGCGGCGTGGCGGTCGATCCAGCCGGGTTTGACCCGGCAGCACTCCGTCGCTTCAAAGAGACAGGAGGCCGGGTCTGCACCTTGCCCGGCTATAAAGCAGGGGCCACGCCCGCAGAGCTTCTGTCGACCCTCCGCTGCGACCTGCTGTTGGAGGCATCCCCGGTCAACCTCCACACCGGCGAACCGGGCCTCAGCGCGGTGCGGGCTGCACTGCGCTGCGGGACCACCGTCGTGCTGGCCAACAAAGGGCCGCTGGTGCTGGCCTACCGCGAGTTGCACGAATTGGCGGCAGGTTCGGGTGCCGGGCTTGCCTTCAGCGCCACGGTCTGCGGTGCGCTGCCGGTGATCAACATCGGGCAGCGCGACCTGGTGGCCGCCGAATTCCTGGGCCTGCGCGGCATCTTCAACGCCACCACCAACTACATCCTGGCGGAAATGGCGCTGGGCCACAGCTACGCCGCTGCGCTGGCAGAAGCCCAGCGCTGTGGAATCGCCGAGACCGACCCGACTTTGGATGTCGAAGGCTGGGATGCAGCGAACAAGCTGGTGATCGTCGCCAACAGCGTCCTGGGGCTGGATGTGACCCTGGCCGATGTACAGGTGCAGGGCATCACCGGCGTGACCGCCGAACAGCTCACAAGGGCAGAAAAGCAAAGAGCCACCGTCAAACTGCTGGCTGCTGCCGAACGCAGCGAACAGGGGTACCTGCTCTCTGTGCGCCCGACCGTCGTGCCAGCGGACAGCTTTCTGGGCCAGTGCAGCGGCTGGGAGATGGGGATCGAGCTGCACACCGACCTCTACGGCAAGCTGTATCACAAAATCTGGGAACGAGAGCCGCTGCCTACCGCAGCGGCTATGCTGCGCGACGCTGTCAACCTGCTGGCCGCCTAGCGTGCTCCCCTGTTTCAGAAAGGACCTACCCGATGCCGCACGCTGGACCGCCTGTCTATCTACGTTCCGCCACCGCTGCGGACCAACCGGCCATCACCGCACTGGTGCGCAACGCTGGCATCAACCCGATGAAGCTGGACTGGTACCGCTTCGTGGTGGCGGACGAAGGCGGACGGGTGGTCGGCACCGGCCAGGTCAAAACCCACAGCGACGGGGCCAGAGAGGTGGCCTCGATCGCAGTGGTCCCTGAGCGGCGGGGGCAAGGCATCGGACGCGCGATTGTCGCCACCTTGGTCTCCTTGCAGCCAGCGCCGCTCTATCTCTGCTGCGGGGGGCACAACGAAAGCTACTATCGCCAGTTTGGCTTTGCTCCACTCTCTCCGGCTGCCATGCCACGCTCGCTGCGCCGAATCCATCGAATCGGCAACACGCTGCTGTACCTGGTCTCTCTGCTGACCCGCCAGCGCGAGCGTCTGGTCGTCATGGGGCAGGACATCCCGGATTTTTTACAGCAACATGCGTAAGGGGCGTGCCATTCGCCGGCCTCCCCACAGACCAAAAACAGAGAGAGCCCAATGAACACCTATTCCAACTGGTTGGTCTTTGTCACAGCAGCGGTTGTCCTGCTGCTCTCCGGCTGTGCGGCTGCCCCTGCTGGCACAGCCGCCCCGCCTGTCTACACCGACTGGGACGATGTGCTGGCGGCCGCCAAAGGCACGACTGTCCACTGGTACATGTGGGGGGGATCAGACAAGATCAACACCGACGTGGACAACGATATTGGCAAAACGGTGCTGGCCCGGTACGGCGTGACCGTCAACCGGGTCCCGGTGGCTGACATTGCCGAGATCCTCAACAAACTGCTCACGGAGTCCTCGGCAGGGGTCACCGCTGGGGGCAGCGTAGATCTGCTCTGGATCAACGGAGAAAATTTCAAGACGGCCAAAAGCGCCAACCTGCTCTACGGCCCCTTTGTCGACCTGCTGCCCAACTCGCGCTATGTGAACTGGGACGACCCGGCCATGGCCAACGATTTCGGCACCCCGGTGGACGGCTATGAATCCCCCTGGGGGCATGCGCAGTTCGTCATGGAGTACGACACAGCCCAGGTCGGCGACACCCCACCGACCACCTTCGAAGCGCTTGCCGACTGGATCCGGGCCCATCCAGGCAAGTTCACCTACCCGGCCATTCCCGACTTTACCGGCAGCGTCTTTGTCCGTCATCTCTTTTACTGGGTTGCGGGCGAGCCTACCCCCTTTCTGGGCGACTTCGACCAGGCAGTCTTCGATCGGTATGCGCCCCAAGTGTGGGACTATTTGAACGGCATTGAGCCCTTCTTGTGGCGCGAGGGAGAGACCTACCCAGAAGCAGCGGCCATGACCGATCTCTTGGCCAACGGAGAGATTGCCTTCAACATGGGCTACAGTCCGGGCAACGCATCGCTCTCTATCGCGCAGGGCATCTACCCCGACACCATTCGCACCTTTGTCTTTGAGACAGGGACGCTGGCCAACAACAACTATGTGGCGATCCCCTTCAACGCCAGCAACCCGGCGGGGGCGCTGGTGGTGGCCAACTGGCTGATCGACCCTGAAATGCAGCTCATCCTGGCAGACCCGGCCCGCTGGGGCTGGCTCATGACGATCGACCCCAGCCGTCTGTCGGCAGCGCAGCAGGCGCAGCTGGCCAGCTACGACCTGGGGGTGGCCACCTTGCCGGCGGATGTGCTTGCGGCCAAGGCCCTGCCTGAGCCGCAGGGGGAGTGGGTCGCTGCCATGGAAAAAGGCTGGGTCGAGCAGGTGTTGCAGAAATAGGGGCCTGATGGGACGTCCAGAATGGTGGGAACGGCTGAAAATTCTGCTCATGCTGCTGCCTGCGCTGCTGGTGCTCGTTGGGCTTTTCAGCGGTGGGCTGGTTGTGGGGCTGGGCCAGAGTCTGGGGTACCTGCCGGCGGCCGGGCTGCATTCGGTGACGCTCCAGCACTATGTGGATCTCCTGGTCGAGGACGCGTTCTGGCAATCGCTGTGGGTGACCTTTTCTCTTGCCTTCACCAGCACTCTGCTCTCGACGCTCGTGGCTGTGCCCTGTGCGTTTCTGCTGCGCGACACCTTTCGTGGCAGCCGGCTGGTGAACTTTCTCTTTCAGGTGCCGATTCCCATCCCGCACCTGGTGGTGGCGTTTGGGGTCGTCACCCTGGTTGCGCAGAGCGGGATGCTGGCCCGTCTGCTGGCCAGCCTGGGGTGGCTGAGCGAGCCGAGCCAGTTTCCGGCGTTGGTCTTTGACCGTGCCGGCGTTGCCATCCAGCTGGTCTACCTCTGGAAGGAGATTCCCTTCATTGGGCTGGTCGTGCTGGCAGTTCTCCAAAATGTGGGGCCGGACTATGAAGCGCTGGCCCAGACCTTGGGGGCAACTCGCTGGCAGCGTTTCCGGCATGTGCTCCTGCCGCTCATTCTGCCTGCCATCCTGTCGACCTCGATGATTGTCTTTGCCTTTGTCTTTGCCAGCTACGAAATTCCGCTGCTGTTGGGGGTGCGCTTTCCGACCCCCCTGCCGGTCTGGAGCATCCAGCTTTATCGGGACCCGGATCTGAGTCTGCGTCCTGGGGCCATGGCGATCGGCGTCCTGCTGACTCTCTTCTCGATCCTCTGGCTGGTTGCGTACCGCAGACTGGTGCGGTACGCCCTGCACGCATCGGGGGGCAGATGAGTTCCTTTTGGCGCGGCAGCCTGGTGGGGGGGATCGGGGTGGTTGTCGGGCTGCCGCTGCTGGTCCAGGTCATCTGGTCCTTTGCATTTCGGTGGTATTTTCCCGAGCTGCTGCCGAGCGAGTGGGGGCTGCACGCGTGGCAGTATGTTTTTTCCGACTCCTCTCGGGTGGGGGAAGCGCTGCTCACCAGCCTTGGCATTGGTCTTGCGGTTTCGCTGCTTTCGATGGGGATAGGGCTGCCGGCTGCGCGGGCGCTGGCGCTGCATGACTTTCCAGGCAAAGGGCTGGTCGAATGGCTGCTCTTGGTTCCGATCGTCGTGCCCGGCGTCGTG
>JAPLGY010000044.1 GCA_026389955.1 Caldilinea sp.
ACATTCCTTTCAGGGACTCTGTGCGCGCCTGGTTGCCAAACTCACCGCACACACGATGAGCATCTATATCAATCGCCTCTTGGGCCGCACCGACTGGCTCAACATCAAACGGCTTGCTTTTAACTAGCATTAGGCCCTATACTAACGATTGTCTGCGCTTCCAGCGATAGTTCGCCTGCACTGACACAGTTGTCGATATCGATGGCGACAAAGGGATCGTTCTTGGTCAACACAAAGCCGACCCCGCGCAGGCCTCGATTCCGATAAGCCAGATAAGTCATGTAGGCGTGCTCGAAGTTGGTCCAGGTGTTGGGCCAGTGGACGCCGGCATTGGCAAGCTTGTGCGAGCTATGCGGGTTGACCGGCTGCTTGTCCGGCTTTTTGCCTTCCCCGCGGTCCACGTAGCGCCAGCAAATCCACTGTGCACACCTACGGAGTTGCTGGTGGATGTGCTCTGGCCGCACTTGAAGTTCTTTCGCTGCGACTTGTTCTGTCGTTCGTGCTTCGGATAGCATGTTTGCTCCCAGTCTATCAAAAAATCATGGCCTACTGGGTAGTGTATTGCCTCTGCATATTGCCGGATCAGATGGCACCGAAAAATGGGGAATTGGGCGCCGGCGCGGCACGATTCTGCGGGTAGGTGATCCGCGCGGGTGAGGCAATTGGCACAAAACGTGCTGACTCCCGGGCCGTCAGCAATATGGCCAGTGCCGATCCATATTCGCGCCAAATCTCTGACTTTTTCATGCCTTTCGATCCAGGGGTCGGCGGCTGGACTATCCTGTGTACGGGTGACCCGCACTGCGCCGCCCTCGTCGCAGCCGCGGTAGCGGCCAATGGAGAAGGGATCGGCAATGGACGGCGATACGCTCGGCGCACAAGTGCAGCGCTTCATCGGTACGAAATATAACCTGGAGACACAGGCCTGGTACGCCAAGTACTTGGGTGCCATGGTCGAGTTTCTGGGCGCGGAGCGCCTCGTCCGTAGCATCAGCAGAATGGATGCCGAAACTTACTGGCGTGCCGTCCAGAGCCGCCGCCAGTGCTGGGACAGCCATCCCATGAAACCGACCCAGGTGCGCGCGCTGGCACCCACCACCATGCACAATCATCTGCGCGCGGCGCGCACTTTCTGGAACGCGCTGGTGCGCCAACAAGTGGTGGAGATAAACCCGTTCGATCACCTGGCCGCGCCCAAAGACACGCGCCCGGTGGAGATGAAAGCCATCACCGCCAACGACCTGCGCGCACTCTGGCAGGCGGCCCTGCATTCGGGCAAACGCGATTATGCCATCATTACACTCATGGCCACCTCGGGTGTGCGGGCGGGTGAGTTAGTCAGCATGAATCTGCGCCAGTTGGACCTGCGCCAGGGCGTTGCCTGGGTGAACGGCAAACGCGGCTGGCGCAAGGTTTTCCTGGGCAAAGCCAGCGCGGAGGCGATCCTGGCCTATCTGCCGGAGCGTCCCACCAACGGTGGTGATGCCCTCTGGCTCAACGTCAAGGGTCGTCCGCTTACCACGGATGGTATCCGGCAACTGGTGGACCGGCTGGCCATCGAGGCCAACGTCACCGGTCGCCACAATCTCCATGCCTTCCGCCATCGGGCCGCCCAATCCTGGCTGGACCGGGGCATCAACGCGCAGATTGTGGCCCAGGCGCTCGGCCACGCCGACGTGACGGTGACGCTGCTGATCTACGGCAACCAGGATGACCGGCGCGTCAGCCAGGCTGTACGCGAGGCGGAGATGGCGCCCTTTGAAGACCCCGCTGGTTTGGATGACCTGGAACTATCCCACATCAGCCAACTTCTGGCGAAGGGAAACTCCTCGTGATCGGTAAAAACAGCGGAAACTTGCGCGTAGCGTTTCCATCGCGCCGAGTTCCTAGGTCAGCCCAGCAGGTTGTCCACCGCCCCGAAACGGGCATGCGCCTCCTGCAAGTCATCGTCGATCAGGTCCAGGTATTGGCGCAGAATGGTGATGTCCGCATGGCCCATGAGCCGCGCCAGCACATAGATATTCATCCCATTGCGCAGGCAACTGAGGGCAAAGGTGCGCCGGAAGGTGTGACAGCTACAGGTGGATATTCCCGAACGCTGCTGGAGTCGCCCCATCACCTGCACGAGGCCATCGAGCGTCATCCGGTTGCCGTTGGCCATGGACGCAAAGGCGGGGGCTTCCGGCTTCACGGCGCCGCGCTCAGCGAGGTAGCGGCGCATCTGCTTGCGCGTGTGGGCGCCGATGTAAGTTGTGCGGGCCTTCTGCCCCTTGCCCATCTTCACCGTGACCACGCCCGTCTTCATGTCCACGTCGCCGATGTTCAGCGCGATCAACTCGCTGGCCCGCACGCCGGAATCCAGCAGGAAGAGGCACAGGGCTTTGTCGCGTTCATAGGCGCAACTGCGCAGGATCGTCTGAATCTCGGTGACGGCGAACGCCGGCAAGATGCGTTTTTCCAGCCTGGGCATCTGCACCTTGGCGAAAGGCGAGACGGCGAGCAGTTCATCCCGTACGCAGTAATTCAGAAAGGCCCGGATTGCACGGGCCAGGTTGTTCTGGTACTGGCTGGAAAGCTCGCGGCGAAGCAACGAGACGAAGTAGCGGCGCAGGTCGTGGGCCGTCAGCGCCTGCAACGTCTTGATCTCATGTTCGTCGCACCAGCGCAGAAACAGGGAGAGTTTGACGCTATAGAACTGGCGGGTGGAGGTGGTCAGGCGGCGCGCTTCGCAGTCCAACAAGAACAGGTCTAGCGCATCCCAAAGTAGGTGAGTCCCTCGGTCCATAAAAATATCCGTCCCTTCGTTAGATGAGACGGATACACTGTTTGTGGCATACCTGGTCGAGGCGACCACAACATATAGTAGTTCAGTGGCGATGTCGTGACTTGAACACGAGACCTAGGGATTATGAAGCCCTCGCTCTAACCGACTGAGCTACATCGCCTGATTTAGAAGCCGCCAGCAAATTTGCTGGCGGCTTTGGAGTTGCGGGGATAGGAATCGAACCTATGACCTTCGGGTTATGAGCCCGACGAG
>JAPLGY010000157.1 GCA_026389955.1 Caldilinea sp.
CGGTCGCTGGATGCGCTGGCCGCCGTGCGCACCAGGGTGTGGGAGCCGGAATATGCCGGACAACACTAACCCTGTGGTCTTCATCACGGCAGGGGCCTCTGGGATTGGCACTGCCTGCGCCCGCTTGTTGATGTCGACCGGGGTCACGGTGGTGGCCGGGGTGCGAGATCCGCACAAAGGCGAGCTGCTGCAGCAGCAGCTTGGCAGCGCTTTGGTGCCTGTTCAGTTGGATGTGACCGACACCGCGTCGATCGCTGCTGCCATCGACGTGGTGCAGGCTACGTTGTCACATCAGGAAGGGCGGCTGGCTGGCATCGTCAACAATGCGACCAATGAGCGCCATGGTCCGATCGAACTGCTGCCGATGACGTTTATCCGGGACGAGATCGAAGTCGACTATCTGGGGACAGTAGGGGTGGTCAAAGCGGCTCTGCCGCTGCTGCGCCGGGCGCGCGGGCGGATCGTCAACTTCAGCTCGATGAATGGGCGCTGCGTCTTTCGCAGCATCGGCGCCAATTCTGCCGCCAAGTATGCCATCGAAGCGGTTTCAGATGCGCTGCGGTTGGAACTGGCCCCTTGGGGAATCGCGGTCGCGCTGGTCGAGCCGGGGGCGATTGCGACGCCGCTCTGGGAAAAGGCCTTACAGAAGTTTGTCGACCTGCCGACCCATGTGCCGGCTGACCAGCTTCAGCTCTATTACCCGGACTGGCCAGCTGCGGTCGCGCATGCGGCCGAGGACAAAAAACGGTTTCTGCGCAACGCCTTGCCCCCCGAGCGGGCAGCGGCAGCCGTGCTGCACGCGCTGACAGCCCGGCGTCCCAAAACACGCTACGTGGTCGGATGGGACGCCCGCGCCGCCCTGTTCATGAAATGGCTTCTGCCCGACCGTTGGTTTGACCAGATCGCCATGCTGGCCTTCAACGACCAATAGATGCCACATCCTTGCAGAGAGAGAGGTTGCGTTTGAATAGCTCAGAAACGACGTCAGTGCCGGCCACCTGTCCGGTCAATTCACACAACGAGTGGGACCCGCTGGAAGAGGTCATCGTCGGTACCCTGGACGGAGCGATGTTTCCGGCCTGGAATACGATCAACGTCGCGACAGCGCCGCCAGGGGAATGGCTGGCCGCCGAACGCCGGGTCGGCGGCGGCGGCTCCCCTTATCCGCCCGCCTTGATCGAAGCGGCGCGGCGTGACCTGGAGGGCTTCATCCAGATTCTGGAGGCAGAAGGGGTGCGGGTCCGACGCCTGGACCGGACCCAGTTCGCCGCCGGCTTCGGCACCCCGGAGTGGCAGGTCTCCAGCGGTTTCTGTGCCGCTAACCCGCGCGACCCCTTTATGGTCATCGGCAATGAAATCCTGGAGACGCCGATGGCCGATCGCTCGCGCTATTTTGAAGCCTGGCCCTACCGCTCGCTCTTCAAAGAGTATTTCAAGGCTGGAGCAAAATGGACCGCTGCCCCTAAGCCGCAGCTGCTCGACGATCTCTACGATCGACAGTATACGGTTCCTGGCCCCGATGAACCGATGCGCTTCGTTGTCGGTGAGTTTGAACCCGTCTTCGACGCCGCTGACTTTGTACGCTGCGGCCGCGATATTTTTGGGCAGAAGAGCAACGTGACCAATCAGCTGGGCATCGATTGGCTGCAACGCCATCTGGGAGAGGGCTATCGCGTCCATGTGCTCGAAAACCTTAGCCCGGAGACGATCCACATCGACACGACCTTCATGCCGCTGGCACCCGGCAAAGTGCTGGTCAACCCAGATTTTCTCGACCTCGACAGGCTGCCTGGCCTGCTCAAACGTTGGGATCTGTTGGTGCCACCGCCGCCCGTGCCGATCGTCGGAGACCCCCTCCAACTGGTCAGCGAATGGGCTGGACTCAATGTTTTGATGCTGGACGAAGAACGCATCATTGTCGAGAAGCGCCAGGAACCACTGCGTACCGTCGCTGAAGACTGGACACTGCAGGAACAAATTGAAGCGATGTATCGACAGCTGTGGCCTCGCCCGATCCTGGAAGGTAATCCGGCTGGGCTCTACGCGACGCCCGCCTGGGAAACGATCTATCGGCACTGGCCACAGCTTCAGTTTGCTCTCTTCGACGAGGAAAAGCGCCTGGTCGGAGCTGGCAACACAGTAGCGCTGCCCTGGGAGCAGGATGCGGCCGAACTGCCAGAAGAGGGCTTTGACTGGGCAATGACAGCTGCCTGCCAGGCCCACGATCGGAAAACCCCGGCCACCGCCCTGTGTGCCTGCGGAATTATGGTCGATCCTGCCTTCCGTGGCCAGGGAATCAGCACGGTCGCGCTCGAGACCATGCGGACGCTGGCTCGGACGGCCGGATATCCGCAGCTGATCGTACCCGTCCGGCCGACTGCAAAATGGCGTTACCCCCTCATTCCAATGGCGGCCTATCTGGCGTGGCAGACAGCAGATGGGCTGCCCTTCGATCCCTGGCTGCGCACCCATGTGCGGGCGGGCGGGCGAATCGTGAAAAGTTGTTCCTGCTCGGTGACACTCTCCGGTACAGTGGCCGAGTGGGTCGAATGGGGGGGAATGCCGCTGCCGGGCAGCGGCCAGCATCTGCTGCCCGGTCTGTTCGCCCCCGTGCAAATTGATAGGGAACAGGATCGTGGGCTGTATGTGGAACCAGCGGTCTGGGTGGTGCATCCTGTGCACAGCAGGACACACAATGAATCGACCTGATCCGATCGACTGTTCAAAGGGACAATAAGAAGCCGATGAATTTGTTTTTTTGGAGAAAATCGACAGCAGACCCCCAAACAGGGATCC
>JAPLGY010000523.1 GCA_026389955.1 Caldilinea sp.
GGCCCTGACCGACGACGGAGATGTCTGGTGGGAGGGGATGACGAAGGAGGCACCGTCTCATCTGATCGACTGGCAGGGACAGGATTGGACACCTGGGTGCGGGCGCAAGGCCGCCCATCCCAATGCCCGCTTTACGGCTCCTCTGCGCCAGTGTCCATCCGTTGATCCCGCCTACGACGATCCGAACGGGGTTCCCATCTCGGCATTCATCTTTGGGGGCCGGCGCAGCACGGTGGTGCCGCTGGTCTATCAGTCATTCAACTGGGCCTTCGGCGTCTATGCAGCAGCCACGATGGGCTCTGAAATGACAGCAGCCGCCTTTGGCAACCTGGGGGAAGTGCGACGCGATCCCTTTGCCATGTTGCCCTTTGCGGGCTACCACATGGGTGCCTACATCAACCACTGGCTGGATTTTGGGCGCCACATTCCCAACCCGCCCCGCATCTTCAACGTCAACTGGTTCCGTCGCGACGCAGACGGCAATTTTCTCTGGCCAGGCTTCAGCGAAAACATGCGGGTGTTGAAATGGGTGGTCGAGCGAGTACGTGGCCGCAGCCTGGGGGTCGAATGTCCGCTGGGCTGGGTGCCCCGCTACGACCATCTTGACTGGCGTGGCATGGAGAGCTTCACCCGTCACGAGTTTGACGCGATCATGACCGTCGACCGCGACCAGTGGGTGAAAGAGATCGCCTCCCACGATGAACTTTTCTTCAAATTGTACGACCGTCTGCCCAAGGAGATGATGTTCATTCGTGAGTTGCTTCTCTCTGGACTCTGGCGATCGCCCGGCACCTGGAGCCTGGACGAACGCGAGTTTTTTGACGACATCAACTAACTTTCCATCGGATGCACAGCGCACAACATCCGTTTCCGTGACAAGGACTTCATGCCATGCCTGACGTCGCCTCTGTACCTCCCTACCGCGCCCATTTGCGCTGTTTTCGTGGCTGCCCTGGCCAATTTTCTGTCTATGAGGTGATCTACAGTTGCCCGGCGTGCGGTGGGCTGTTGGAAGTGCAGCACGATGTCGATGCGCTGCGCGCGCGCAGTGCTGCCGAATGGCGCCAGCTGCTCGAACGGCGTGCAGGCACCTCGAGCTTTCCGTACGGCAGCGGCGTCTGGGGCATGCGCGAGTGGGTGATGCCCGACCTGCAAGACGAACATGTGGTCAGCATGTACGAGGGCAATACCAACCTCTTCTGGGCAGAACGTCTGGGCCAGACGATCGGCGTCCCCGACCTGTGGGTCAAGCTCTGCGGCAACAGCCATACTGGCAGCTTCAAAGATTTGGGGATGACCGTTCTGGTCAGCGTCGTCAAACAGATGATGGCCAGCGGCACCAGCCCGGTCCGGGCTGTGGCCGCTGCCAGCACCGGCGACACTTCTGCGGCGCTGGCAGCCTACGCAGCGGCGGCCGGCATCCCCTCGATTATTTTTTTGCCCTCGGGCAAAGTCAGCACAGCACAGCTGATCCAGCCTGTCGCCAACGGCGCCTATGTGCTGGCCCTCGACACCGATTTCGACGGCTGTATGCGTATTGTCAGGGAAATCACCCAGGACAACAGTCTCTATCTGGCCAATTCGATGAACAGCGTGCGCATCGAGGGACAAAAAACCGTGGCCATCGAAATCGTACGCCAGTTCAACTGGGAAGTGCGCGACTGGATTCTCATCCCAGTCGGCAACCTGGGCAACATCAGCGCACTCTACAAGGGTCTGAAACTCCTGCAGGATCTGGGCATCATCCACAAGCTGCCGCGCCTGGTCGCAGCACAAGCTGGCAAGGCCAACCCCTTCTATCTGAGTTTTTGCAACGGTTTCCGCCAAAAAGTGGCTGTCCAAGCCAGCCGCACCCTGGCCTCCGCCATTCAGATCGGCGACCCGGTCAGCTACGAAAAAGCTGTACAGGCCGTGACAGCCAGCAACGGGCTGGTCGAAGCCGTCAGCGAGCATGAACTGGCCAGCGCTGCTGCCCGCGCCGATCTGACCGGCATGTACACGTGCCCGCACACCGGCGTCGCATTGGCAGCCCTTTTCAACCTGGTCGAACGGGGCACCATCGCCCGCTCCGACCGAGTTGTCGTCATTTCGACCGCCCACGGCCTCAAGTTCACCAGCTTCAAAGTGGGTTACCATGAAGGTAAACTCGCCGAAGTAGAAAGCGATCTGGCCAATCCCCCCACCTATCTTCCGGCAGATGTCCAGGTCGTCAAAGAAACAATTTCCCGCAAGCTGCAGCTCTGAAAAAATGTAAATTGCAGTCTGGCCTCCCGCCTCCCAAAACACTTGCACCTTTAGAAAAAAAATGTTACATTTGGCACACACAGTGTGCCAAATGATTTTTACCCTTGCATAGTTTTGTGCAAAAAACAATGGAAGATTCTCTTTACATTGCTTCTAGAAGCCGCTCCTGGTTGGTGACAGGGTAAGTTTGCAAACGAAAGGAATCCTATGCGATCGTTGCGATTCGTTGGAAGTCTGGCAGTCGGTCTGGTTTTGTTAGGGACATTCTTTTTTGTGACAGGCGTCGCGCCTGCCGCTGCACAGGAACCGGCTGCTGCGCAGGAGCCCACTGTCATCGGCACGTTTTCCCTGGTCAAGTATGTGTGTGGCGCCGATATTGGCACCACCGGGACCACAGTTCCCCCGATCTGTGTCGACGCCAATGACCCCAACGGTGCCAATGTGCCCGTGCTGGCTGCAGGCAGCGCCCTCTCTTTTCTCTATGAGGCGACCTACACCTGCCCGGCAGGCTCTGTTTGTACCCCGATCAACCCAATCTCGGTCACCATCGCCGACAACCAGCTGCCAGGGATCGTCCCGGTTGCCTACGGGGCGCTGCAAGATGGCACCAACACAGGCGTGATCGACCCAACAGACAGCTGGCTGTTCGTCGTACGCGGCCAACAGGCCATCCCGCTGACCAATGCCGTGACGCTGCCTGGCGGCGGCCCCATTCAGGGTTGCGCCAATGTCTCCGACGGAGATGGGGCTCGCCCCACCTATGTGAACAGTGCCCAGATTACGGGGCCCAGTGTCTCCAACACAGACGTAGCAGCCTACTGCAACCCAGTCCCGCTGCCGACCGCAGTACCGCCGACCGCAGTACCGCCGACCCCAGCCCCTGTACCCATCCCAGAGCCGATTACCGTCGTGCTTTTCGGCACGGGCCTGGCTGCACTCTCGGCGGCAATGGCCGCTCGCAAACGTATGGGCAAGTAATTTTTACGCAAACAGCCTGATTTTGTTAAAATAAGGTGGTCTGTAGACCACCTTATTTTTGTTTGGAAAGTCGCGTGATTCACAAACTCGTTGTTGTCCTTCTTTTCGTAAGCCTGCTGCTCTCGGCAGGGACTGTACCGACCCAGGCGAATTCTCCCTTACAGGTCGTTGACCTGCCCAGCGGGGTCCAACTTTCCTGGTCGATCCCCACAGCCAGCACAGCCGATACAGCCCGCCGTACACTGCCCATCGTTCGCCATGGCGGCTATGCGCTGCCGATGCAGACGGTTACACTGCTGCTTCCTCCTGGCAGCACGCCCACCGTGGTGATCGAACAGCTGTCTGCCACCCCCCTTGCCGACAGGTTGCCAATTGCAACGCTGGAGATGCCGCCGGTTCTGGACGCCTCTCCTCCCCTTCCCCTCGAAGAAGCCGGATCGTCCAACTGGCCACCGCCTTCACAGCCTTTGTTCCTGACGCTCACTTGAACGCAGATCTGACCGTGCACGCTTCGGCCAGCCCCGGCACGCGCAACGAAGTGGTCGATGTTCCGCTCAATCCAGCGGCGCTGCGTCCAGGCTACAAGCTCACTGTCACAGAACCGGGAATGCAGGAGGTGCTCTTCAGCACGCTGGCTGTCGGCGACGATACAACCAGGCTCCATCTGACCCACCGCCGACAAGCGATCCCAATCGAAGTGCTTGCCGATCGCTTGCGGTTTTATGTTCCCACTGTCGGTGACCGTTGGAATCAGAACTCCCTGTACTGGCTGACCTTCGACCAGCCTGGACCAGAGATGGGGGTCGGAACAGTCCCAGAGGCTGTTTCTTTGGCGGGCCGGAGCTTCGAGCGATCCAGCTGGCACCACAACCGGATCTATGTGTCTACAGCGCCAGGGCTGGACGGCGATCGTTGGTTCCATGCCAGGTTGGCTGCAACTGCCGCCATGACCCACTCCTTTCCAAGTGTTGTGGTGCCCATAACGACGACGCTGCCTGATGTTGCTGGCCGCTCGACCTATACAGCGGCGGTGGTCATCGTCGGAGATCTGCCCACCAATGAATGTCATCTCGATCGCAAAGCCTACAAGATACGCTTTGAGGTGCTCGACGCGTCCGAAAACGTCGTCGAAACCCAGCTGCACGAATGGAATCCTTCCCACGAAGTCGGAAGTCGCTGTCAGCTGCAAAAGAATTGGGAACTGGGATGGAGTACAGCCGTCAAACCATCGGCGCTGCGGTTCAGCTTGCTGCCCAGCGGTCTGCCCGGCTACGATACCAGCGTCTTGTTCGACTCGGTCCAGTGGGAACGTCCCGTCGCCCTGGAACTGGCTGGCAAGGGGGCTCATTTTTGGAGCAGTGCAGGAGCCGGCAGCTATCTTTGGACAGCGCTGCCAGCAAGCCACTACCAGCTCCTGCTTCCGCTGGTTGCAGGTCCCGCTACAGACAGCACAAAAGCGCAGAACGTGCTGGCCCGACCTGCGACAACAGCAGCCGGATGGCAGCTCTACGATGTGACGGTCCCCGATCATCCCACGATCGTTCCCGCCACGGCAGCAGGGTTTGTGCAGGCGGAAAGCCCCACACCACGCCACTATCTGCTGGTGGATCTGGAGGACGTAGCCCGCCCACAGGTTACCCCCCATCTCCCCGTTGATTTCGGCAACCCGGCCGCCGCTGACGCCTTCTATATCGGGCCGGAGCGCTTTGCCGCTGCAATTCAGCCTCTTCTGGAACTGCGCCGCAGCCAAGGCTACACCCCCGACTGGGTTGACCTGACGGACATCTACGACGTGTACAGCGACGGGTTTGTCTCGGCTGCCGCCATTCGCAATTTCTTGCGCCATCGCAGCGACTGGCAGAACACGGCCCGCACCCTGTCCGTCACGCTGGTCGGAGACGGGAGCTATGACCCCTTCAACTACCGGAATCTTTACTTTCCAGAAGGAACGCTCCATCCCGTCCCTCCTTATATGCTGAATGTCGATGTCTACCTCGACGAAGCTCCCTGCGAAGCGTGTTTTGCCCAGCTCAACGGCGACGACCCGCTCACCGGCGACGCCCCACACGCGACCGACCCGAAAAGCAACTTCTTTGCTCCAGATATCTGGCTGGGACGTCTCCCTGTGCGCACGACGTCCGAGTTGCAGGGTGTCGTCCACAAACTCCTCCGCTACGAACAGTCGACGCAGCTGTCTGGCGCACAGGCCACCCAGCTGCTGCTGGCCGACAATCACATCCTCCGTGTAGGTGAGAACAACCAAGTCACGCTCGACGGCGCTGGAGACTTTGCGGCTGCCTCCAGCGCCGTCGTCGCCCAGCTGGGCTACGGCGCGGATCCTCAACGGATGTACTATGATCTGCTGCCAGACCGGGAAGTGATTCTGTCTCCCACCGGCAGCCCCAGCACCGTCGAACGTTTGGTGCCAGAACCTTGGCGCATCTCCTCGATCTCGGCAATTCGCCAGCGCACCCTCGACGCTCTCCAGCGCGGTGCAGGTCTGCTTTTTTACAACGGCCACGGCCATCACTGGCAATATGCCAATCTCGAAGATCGCTCAGGGGCCAATGTCGCGCCGCTGTTGAGCATTGTGGAGGCCAGTGCGCTCACCAACGGCGACAATCTGTTTGTCGGGCTGTCGATGACCTGTCTGACCTCCCAGTTTGCCATTCCGGCCATCGCCGGCACCCTCGACGAAATTTTTGTCCGCAACCCGAACGGTGGCGCTGTGGCCACCTGGGGCTCGACCGGTCAGAGCGTGGCCAGCGGCCACGACTACCTGCAGCGCGGTTTTGTCGGGCTGCTGCGCGACAGCCCGCCCGGCAGCCAACGGGTCGGCAGTCTGGTCGAAGCCAGCCGGATCTCCTTGCTGACCTCGCCGTTGACCTCCTCTTTGGACGCGCTCAAGACCTTTGCCCTGCTCGGCGATCCGCTGACCCATGTTCGTGCCCTGGTCGGCTTCGACCATGGCCTTTTTCTGCCCAACATTCAAGACTAGAACAACCGATGTACGAATTGCTGCAGCAAAAGTTTGACAGGAGTGCTGCTCCGATTTATGATTCATCTTGTATCAGCCAGCGCTGACCCGATAGGGTTTTGTCTTTAATCTGGAAGTCGTCATGTTGGCAAGGCAGGAAGACTCCGATGACAAAACACGCAGAACCGACTGCTCGCTGGCAAGGACGCAACAGCGACAAAGATGTAGTCCGCGCCGATGTCTGGTCCGCTCTGGAAAGCCAGGCGGTCGCGATCGGTTCTCCCTGGAGCCGGATCCCCAATTTTGAAGGGGCAGAACGCGCTGCGGAGAGGCTGGCCGAACTCACCATCTGGAAACAGGCACGCATCGTCAAATCCAACCCAGACGCACCGCAGATCCCTGTTCGCCTGCGGGCGCTGCAGGAAGGCAAACTGCTCTATACCCCCGTTCCCGAGCTGGTCGCTGATTTCCCGTTCGTTTTGCTCGACCCCGACGTGCTGGCCCGACGCGGGATCCCCTTCGAAGAAGTGGCTGTCTCTGAGGGGGCCGTGCGCCACGGACAACCGGTACAGTTCCAAGAAATGCAGCCGATGGATCTGATCGTGGTCGGCTGTGTGGCGGTCACCCGCAACGGCGGACGCATCGGCAAAGGCGGAGGCTTCGCCGATCTGGAGCTGGGCATCTTCCGAGAACTTGGGTTGGTTCCCCCGACCACGCCGATCCTCACGACAGTCCACGGGCTGCAGGTAGTCGACGATCGACGCGTGCTGATGGTCGCCCACGACTCCCCTCTCGACTGGATCATCACCCCCGATGAAGTCATCGAGACCCGGACAGCCTATCCACAGCCCCATGGTGTCGACTGGGAGTCTGTACAGGCAGACCAGTACCGCGACATCCCTTTTTTGGTCGAGTTGCGCCAGGAACTCGACCGGCGGGCCTAGTACAACCGTGCAGCGTGGGTCAGATGCCCTGGAAGTCGCGTTGTTTAATTTACTGGCCTGTTTGCACCTGCGTGCCCCCGCCGGCAACAGGGCCGCGGTCAAGTTGCACGACAGCAGAGAGGTCTGTTGTTCAGAGTGCCCGGTGTACAAACAAATTGGGCCCCCTACACTCTTGCAGGTAGGTACAATCGTAGGTTTTTACAAGTAGACCAAGGAGAAACGAATGATGTGGGGAAAAACTGTGCGTAACCTGTGGAAAGTCGGTCTGTGGCTGGCATTGGTAGGGGTTCTGGCCGCCTGTACCGTACCGGCCCCCGCGGCACCCGCGGCCGAAGTGCCCACCGAGGAGGGGGCGGGTGCCGCAATCAAAGTCGCGCTGCTGTTGCCTGGCCCGGTCACCGACGGCGGCTGGAGCCAGCTGGCCTACGCTGGCCTGGAAGCGCTCTCTGCTGACCCCGGCTTCGAGACTGCGTACGCTGAAAGTATCAGCCAGGCCAATATTCCTTCGGTCACGCGCGGCTACGCCGACGACGGCTTCGATCTGATTATTGGCCACGGCTTTGAATTTGGCAGCGCCTTCTTGGAAATTGCCCCCGAGTACCCAGAGATCCACTTCTTTGCAACGACCTTCCAACCGCAGCCTGAGATTCCGGCCAACATACAATACGTCGACGCCGCCTACTTCCCGGCCGCCTATGCAGCCGGCGCGCTGGCGGCTCTGCTGTCGGAGAGCAAGGTCGTCGGCTTTGTCGGCGGCGGGGACAACCCCACCCAGCAAGGGATGATGAAGCTGTTCATTGCGGGGGCCGAACAGACGGTCGAGGGTGCCAAGGGGCTGGGCGTCGTCACCGGCGACTACAACGATGCAGCCAAAGGCCGAGAGGCGGCCACCACCATGATCGGGAACGGCGCTGACGTGATTTGGCATGCCGCCGATGTGACCGGGCTGGGCGCCATCGAAGGTGCGGTGGCCAGTGGCGCCCGTGTACTGGGTGCCTACTCCGACCAGATCAGCCTGGCTCCGGACAACCTGGGCGCCAGCCTGGTCATGGATCTGGCCCAGATGGTGCAGACCAAGGCCCAGGAGGTCCGCGACGGCTCTTTCGCCGGGGGGATCGAGTGGAGACCGAGTGTCGACGAAATGTGGCACTGGGCGGCTGGTGAAGGGAACAGCTACAACAGTGCAGTCATCTCAGAAGAGATCTGGGGCCAGTTCGTTCCAATCTGGGATGAACTCTCTTCCGGCAGCCTCGACGTCAGTGCCCTGCTCCAGTAATCTGTCTCCCCTTTCGACATCTTTGTCTCTTCCGGCAGCAGCTGCTGCCGGAAGAGACGATCCAGAAAGCGAGCTCTCTGATGGCTGTCCATCGCTGGCAAGCGTTGACCACAGTGGAATTTTCGGCACTGCCGTGCAGCGAGATGGTGGCGGTTCTGCGGTTGGGTGCAACCGAACAACATGGCCCGCATCTGCCGGTCGGCACTGACGTACTGATCGGCAAAACGGTTTTGCAACGTGCGCTGGAACGGGTCTGGCTGTCTGCGCTTTGGTGCACCCAAAGCGACGAACACCGTGCTTTTACCGGAACGCTTTCCCTGCGAGCAGAGACCCTGATGGCTGTGCTCCATGACCTCTGCGGGCCAACCCCGGCGAAGGGGCCGCCAGCCTCGAACAGATGGTCGACCAAGTTGCCTGCATGCTGCGCGAGATAGCCCAATTTCCAGGCTGACCCCAATGGCTCCTCTGCTTGAACTCCGCAACATCACCAAACAGTTCCCCGGCGTGCTCGCCAACGATCGGGTCAGTTTGACCATAGAAGCTGGCCAGATCCATGCGTTGCTCGGCGAAAATGGTGCTGGGAAGAGCACCTTGATGCACATTCTTTACGGGCTCTCTCGCGCCGACGCCGGCGAAATTTTGCTCGAAGGTCAACCGCTCCAACTCCACTCCCCAGCCGACGCCATCGCGCACGGGATCGGGATGATCCACCAGGATTTTATGCTGATCCCACGTTTCTCTGTCGTCGAAAATGTGGTCATCGGCCTCCAAGAAGGTGGGCCACAGCTCGACCTGCGCGGCGCAGCGCTTCGTCTGAGCGATCTGGCGCGCCAGTACGGGCTTGCCGTCGATCCCGAAGCGCGCGTCGAACATCTCAGCGTCGGGGTCCAGCAGCGGGTCGAAATCTTGAAACTGCTCTACCGCCAGGCCCGCCTTCTGATCCTGGATGAACCGACCGGTGTGCTGACTCCCCAGGAGACAGAAGGACTCTTTGCGGTGCTGCGCAGGCTGGCGGCCCAGGGCAATGCGGTCCTCCTGATCACCCACAAACTTCACGAAGTGATCGATGTCGCCGACCAGGTGACTGTGCTGCGCGATGGCCGGGTGATCGGCAGCCTGCCCGCTCGCCAGAGCTCTGCCCGCCAGCTTGCACGCATGATGGTCGGCCGCGAGGTTACCTTGCGCGTCGACAAGGCTGCGCAGCAGACAGGCCCTCCCCTGCTGCAGATCACCGATCTGCAGGTACGCGGGGACAACGGCCAGCCCAAGGTGCGCGGCGTGACGCTGACGGTCCACGGCGGCGAAATTCTGGGGGTGGCTGGCGTCGACGGCAATGGCCAGTCTGAACTGGCGGAGGCCCTGATGGGGTTGCGCCCGGTCGAAGCAGGCCAGGTCACACTTGCCAAAAAAGATCTGACCCGGCACTCGCCGGCTGCCCGCCGTGCCAACCACCTCGGCTATATCCCGGCCGACCGCCGCCAGGTCGGTTCGATCGGCCCACTGAGCATTGCCTACAATGCGGTGCTGGGCACCTTGCGCCGGTACACCACTTGGGGAGGGCTGTTCCTCAACCCGAGACAGATCGACCGCCATGCCCGACATTTGGTGAACGAATTCGATGTGCGCACCCCCAGCATTCATTTTGAAGCAGGCAAACTGTCGGGGGGCAACCTTCAGAAAGTTGTGCTGGGGCGCGAGCTGTTGGCCCGACCTACCGCTTTGGTGGTCGAACACCCCACGCGCGGGCTCGATGTCGGCGCCACCGAGTATGTGCACCGACAGCTGTTGGCCGAACGCAGCCGCGGCGCCGCACTTTTGTTGATCTCGGCAGAGCTGGAAGAGATTCTGGCGCTGAGCGACCGGATCGCTGTGCTGTATCAAGGAGAAATCATGGGCGTTCTGACGGCTGGAGCCCAGGACCCCAACAGCCAGATCGAGCTGCTGGGGTTGATGATGGCTGGCAGTCCGTTGGCTTCCTTGTTCAATCTCCACACGCCCGGGAGGAGCGACGGGCCCCATGGCTAACTCTCACTGGATCGAACGTCGGCTGCAGCCGACAGACTCGCCGCTGGCTACCGCCACCGTCACGTTGGCAGCGATCGTGCTGGCGCTCCTGCTGGGCGGCTTGCTGATGCTGCCCTTCACCCCCCACCCAGGCCAGGCCTACTGGGCCATTGTCGAGAACGCCTTCGGCAGCCTGCGCGGGCTGGGATTTACGCTGGTCAAGGCCACCCCGCTGATCTTGATCGCATTGGGCACGATCGTAGCCTGGCGCACCAGCTTTTTTTATCTCGGGTTTGAAGGTACACTCCTGCTCGGCGCCGCAGCCACCGTCTGGGTCGCGCTGCGCGCCGCCCCCCAGGAAGGGCTGGCCGGTCTGCCAGGCTGGATCTTTTTTCCCCTGGTCATTGGGGCAGCCTTTGCAGCCGGCGGTCTGTGGGCCGGCGCGGTCGGCTTCTTGCGCAGCCGCTTCGGCGGCAACGAAGTGCTGATCTCCTTGATGACCAATTATGTGGCCATCTTGCTGGTCAACTATCTGGTCTCAGGCCCTTTACGTGCGCCGGGAGATCTGCCCCAAACCGAACGCATCCCAGAGACGGCCCTGCTGCCTTTTTTTATCCCGGATACCCGTGCCCATGCCGGATTTCTGCTGGCCTTGTTGGCGGCTCTGCTCGTCTGGTTCTTTCTGCGCCGAACCCCGCTGGGCTACGAGCTGATCGCGACAGGGTTCAGCGAACGTGCAGCGCGGTATGGTGGTATCCCCACCGGCCAGCGGCTGGTGTTGGCTGCCTTTCTGGGAGGTGGGCTCGGCGCGCTGGCTGGGCTGGTCGAAGTGCTGGGAGTCCAGTTCCGGCTGATGGACGGCATCGCCCAAGGAACCGGATTTGTCGGGGTTGTCGTGGCCCTGCTGGGCAAGTTGAACCCGCTGGGGTCGGTCGTGGCAGCCATTCTCTATGCGGGCATGGGGGTCGGGTCGGAAGTCCTCCAGCGCCGTGCGGGGCTGCCCAGTTCAGTCATTTTCATCGTCCAAAGCCTGATCGTCCTGTTGATCCTGGCAGGCGATCTGCTGCGCTACTATCGGTTCACCTGGCCTTTCCGTACAGGACGCCTGACTGCGACAGCAGGACCCAGAGAGTGAGCGCCGCAGGCTGCTGGCCGTGTACCGTCGCTGTCGACCGAAGGATTGAATGATGGAACTGTCACAAATTTTTACAGCCGCCTTCGTGGTCACGTGGCTGGCAGCTGCCCTGGGGCTGGCCGGACCGGTGCTGTTGGCCTCACTCGGCGAAATTTTTGGCGAACGCTCCGGGGTCCTCAACATTGGCATTGAGGGAACCATGCTGCTGGGCGCGCTGGCCAGTTTTCTGGTGACCTTCTACACGGGCAGTCCCTGGCTGGGGCTGGCCAGTGCGCTGGCCACAGGAGTGTTGGTTGCCCTTCTGCTGGCCTGGATGTACGTCACTGTGCGAGCCAGCCAGGTCGTGGTGGGCATTGTCTTCAATACCCTGGCCCTTGGCCTGGCCAGCTATGGCTATCGGCTCGCCATGGGCGGCCAGACACAGGTGCAGAAAATTCCAATGTTTGGCCCACTCTATCTGCCCGGCCTCAGCGATCTGCCGGCCTTGGGCCCAGTTTTGTTCGAGCACTCGGTCATGTTCTACTTGACCGCAGCTCTGGTCCTGGCAGCGGGCTACCTGCTCTATCGCACCCGGTTTGGCCTCAACCTGCGTGCAGTCGGCGAAAATCCGCGCGCGGCGGACACCGCCGGGATCTCGGTGGCGCGGATGCGCTATGTCGGTGTGCTCTTCTCCGGGGCCACCGCTGGCATGGCAGGAGCGTATCTTGTCCTGGCCCAACTCGGAATTTTCCGCGACAACATCGTTGCCGGCCGCGGATTCATTGCCCTGGCGATCGTCATCTTCGGGCGCTGGAACCCTTATCTGGCGGCCGCGGCAGCCGTCATCTTCGGGATCGCCGACGCGCTGCAGCTTTCTCTGCAGATTTTTCAGCTCGACATCCCAGCCCAGCTCCTGCTCAGCCTGCCTTATCTGCTCACCATCCTGGCAATGTCTGGCCTCTTGGGCCGTTCACTGTCGCCCACCGCCTTGATGACACCCTACGCAAAAGAATAGCGCTTGTCACAGGTGAGATGACCGATGCGTTTTTGGGATCTGCACTGACGGCTCGTGCGACCCGCGTCGTTGCCCGGCACGCCCCCCCTAGGTGCACCTAGACCACCATCACCTGGTTCTGCAGCCTTCCCACGCGCTCGATCTCCACCGTAATCGTGTCGCCCGCCGCCAGCGTGAACTGCTCGGGCGGCACGATCCCGGTGCCGGTCAGCAAGACGACCCCCTCTGGAAAGGCCAGGCTGCGCCCTAGATATTCGACAAGCTCATTGGGGCGCCGGCGAATCTGGTCGGTGTGGGTCCGGCCGGCAAAGACAACCGACCCAGCCCGCTCAATTTGCAAGGAGATGGCCACCTGGGGCCAGTCGGTATCGACACGCCCCAACAAAATGGCCGGCCCCAGCGCACAAGAACGCGTGTAGATCTTGGCCTGAGGCAGATAGAGTGGGTTGGCTCCTTCGATGTCCCGGCTGCTCATGTCGTTGCCAGCAGAGATTCCAACAATTTCCAGCGCCGGGTTGATCCAGAGCGCCAGCTCGGGCTCTGGAACATTCCAGGTGGCATCCTGGCGGATGGCCACCCGATCCTGCGGGCCGACGACCCAAGGGCCGCGCGCTTTGAAAAACAGTTCGGGCCGCTCGGCGCTGTAGACGCGTGCGTAGACGTCGCCGCCATCGACGGCCTCCTCCTGCCTGGCGGCACGGCTGCGGGCATACGTCACCCCTGCTGCCCACACATCCTGCACATCGATCGGAGGCAACCAGTGCAGCTGGCCAGGGTTGGGCACCTGAGCGAGGGCCGCGGCCAGGTGAGCACGCCGCGAAGAGCGCACAGCCTGCTCCAGATCGGCCAGGGCGGCGTCAAGCCGTCCTGCACTGCTGCGCAGCCAGGCAGCTACCGAGACAAAACCGTCGCTGACATCGTGGACAGTGACACCGACCTGAACCCCTACCCGTTCACCCAGCTCTGGATCAAAAAAACGGGCCAGATAGAGCGCTGTCATACCAATTTTCCCCTCCGAAAAGCTATGGCCGGCCGCCTGTTCAGCAGCAGTTTGCCGGCGGTTTGTGGCACCCAGGCTGAAGAATGGCATTATTGTACTGCCCACCGCCCTTCTCACAAAAATCGTGCAGAATGCACAATCAGATGTTGTTCAAAGTGCACTTTATGTCATATTTTCTGTTCAGAATTGTGTGGGTGGGGGGAATATACGTATAATGGCTGTGGTGTGGGTCAGGGGTGAACAGCAGAATGTACAGGAGGGGATCTATGGCGGAAGCAAGGCAGGTCACAGCTACGCAGGATCGGCGTTTTCAAACCTACCAGCTCGATGACGCCTACGACGAGATGTTTGCGCCGGACGGCAGGCCGAGGCCACAATACTTGACCTTGTTCAACCGGTTGCTGGAACTCTCCCCGAGCGAACTGGAAGCCCGGCAGCAGAGCGCCGATCTCTCCTTTTTACACCAAGGGGTCACCTTTACCGTCTACAGCGACGCGCGCGGCACAGAGCGCATTTTTCCCTACGACCTGCTGCCGCGCATCATCGCTGCGGCCGAGTGGGAAACGATCGAGCGGGGGCTGATCCAACGCATCACAGCACTCAATCTGTTTTTGCACGACATCTATCATCAAGGGCAGATTTTGGCGGACAAGGTGGTGCCCAGGGAGATGGTCTACAGCAGCAAACATTACCGTCGCGAGATGCGCGGGCTGGACGTGCCCCATGGTGTCTATGTGGCGGTCACCGGCACCGATCTGATCCGTCTGACCGATGGGCGTTTTGCCGTGCTCGAAGACAACCTGCGCGTGCCGTCGGGAGCCTCCTACATGCTGGCCAACCGCCAGGTGATGAAGCGCATTTTTCCAGGGTTGTTCAGCCAGTATGGGGTGCGCCCGCTGGAATTTTATGGGCAGGCGCTGCAAAACACGCTGGCTGCGCTCTCGCCGGTCAGCGGTGAGGAAACCACCATTGTGCTGCTCTCGCCCGGCGTTTACAACTCCGCCTACTTCGAACACACCTTCCTGGCGCGCCAGATGGGGATTCCGCTGGTCGAAGGGCGTGACCTGGCCGTGCACGACAACATCGTCTATATGCGCACCACCGCCGGGTTGCGGCGGGTCAATGTCATCTACCGTCGGATCGACGACGATTTCACCGACCCGCTGGTCTTCCGTCGGGACTCGATGTTGGGAGTTGCCGGCCTGTTCAACGCCTATCGCAGCGGCAACATCACCTTGGCCAATGCGATAGGCACCGGCGTCGCCGACGACAAAGCGATCTACGCCTACGTGCCAGCCATCATCCGCTACTATCTGGGGGAAGATGCGATCCTCCCCAACATCGAAACCTACCAGTGTGGCTCCCCACACGAACGCAGCTATGTGCTGGACAACCTGGCCAGCCTGGTGGTCAAGGCGGTCGGCGAATCCGGCGGCTATGGAATGCTGGTGGGGCCCCACAGCACCGCCGAGGAACGAGCCACTTTTCGCACGTTGATCGAGGCCAACCCGCGCAACTACATTGCCCAGCCGACGATTCACCTGTCACGGGCACCCTGTTTTTTGGAAGGCCAGGTCGAGGCACGCCATGTCGACCTGCGCCCCTACATTCTGTACGGCAAACGCGTCACGATCCTGCCAGGCGGTCTGACCCGGGTCGCGCTGCGGCGCGGGTCGTTGGTTGTCAACTCGTCGCAAGGCGGGGGCAGCAAAGACACCTGGGTGCTGACACGCTGAGCCCGGGCCCGATCGACCCGATGGTACGCATCCCACGGAAGGAACCAGACCGATTATGAACGCCATGCTCTCGCGCGTTGCCGACAGCCTCTACTGGATGAGCCGTTATCTGGAACGGGCCGACCATATCGCCCGCCAGTTTGATGTCCACATGACGATCGTGACCGAACAAGCCGTCGATACTGCCCGGCGGCGGCGGCGCAGGTGCGCGAGCAGATCAACTCGCAAATGTGGGAACAGATCAACCAGATGTACCTGGCCGTGCGCAACCAGCGCATGGACGAGCTGTGGAGTGGCCAGCTGCACAGTTTCTACCACACGATCAACCAGGAGGTCTACCGCTTTCAGGGAATCACCGACTCACGCATCACCCGCGACCAAGGCTGGCATTTTGTCCAGATCGGCCGTTATCTGGAGCGCGCCAGCGAGACCGCCGACGCACTCAACGTCGACTTTCGCGAGCTCTATTCCAACGCGCTGGAACAGGACGCCGTCGACCAACAGACCTATCTGGACTGGGTGGGTCTGCTGCGCGGGTGTGCAGCCTACGAGGCCTACAGCAAAGTCTACACAGCCAACGTCCAGCCCCGCCACATCGTCGATTTCCTGTTGCTGAACCCCCATTTTCCCTACTCGGTCCACTTCGGCATCAACCGCATTCAGAGTTCTTTGCAATTTATCGGAGAAGAGACCGAAACCCCCAAGTCAGCGCGCGTCTATCGATTGGGAGGACGTCTGCGCGCGATGCTGGACTACGCCCAGATCGATGAAATCATGGACAGCGGGCTGGGCGGCTACCTGCTCAATATTCAAAATCAGTGCACCCAAATCCATCAGCTGGTCTACGAAACCTACATCGCCTACTCGATTGAAGACAAACTCAAATCCATGCAGTGATCGCCACAATCCCATTTCATTCTCAGCTGACAAAAACGCCTATGTTGTACTCAATTCGCCACACCACACGATACCAATATAGCAGCCCGATCGTCGAGAGCGTGACGGAAGTGCGGATGCAGCCACGAAACACCGACTATCAACAGTGCAGCCAGTTTCGTCTGCAAGTCCGCCCCCAGGCCCGTCTGTTCACCTACAGCGACGAACAACAAAACACAGTCCATCACTTTACCCAGCCCGGTATCCATCAGCAACTGGCCATTGTGGCCGAATCCGAGGTGTTGGTTCTGCCCCGTCCTGGCCTGCCTGCCTGCCTGCCCAACAACAGCTGGGAAGCGATCGACGCTGCCAGTGACCAACACTGGGATTGGGTCGCGCCCAGCAACGATACCGCACCGACCGAACACCTGCAGCAGCTGGCCAACGAGCTGCAGGTGACACGGAACGAGGATCCACTGAAGCTGTTGGTGGCGTTGAACCACCGCCTACACCGGTCGATCGCCTATGACTCGGGCAGCACCCACGTCGACTCCCCCATCGACGAAGCGCTTCAGCACCGGCGCGGGGTCTGCCAGGACTATACCCACATCATGCTGGCCCTTGTGCGCAATTACCTGCGGATTCCCTGCCGCTATGTCAGCGGCTACCTCTTTCACAGCCGCACTGACACCTCTGCGGACGGCGCCACGCACGCATGGCTGGATGTCTGGCTGCCCCTGTTGGGCTGGGTCGGGTTTGACCCGACCAACGATATGCTGGTCAACGAGCGCCACATCGAAGTGGCCGTCGGACGCGACTACCATGACATTCCCCCCACCCGCGGCCTCTACAAAGGCAATGCTGGCAGCGAGCTGACTGTGGGGGTGCGTGTGCGTATGTTGCAGGGATCAGCCGAGCAGAACGAAAACAACGAAGGTGAACCTACCGAGCCGACGACCTACCGCAGCACAGCCCAGCAGCTGCAAGCCCGGTACGCAGAGACACTGGCAGCCATTCAAATGCAGCAACAACAGTAGAGAGGGCGGCCCGCTCATCCGGCTGCCAGCAGACGTGCAAACTGGGTGCGGTAGCGACGGGCCAGCTGTGGCCAGCCCAGTTCGTCTTCGATCCGCCGGCGGGCCGCAGCTCCCATTTGTCGGCGGAGCGCCGGGTCCCAGAGCAGCGCGGCGACAGCAGCTGCCAAAGCCGCCGGCTCCGCAACTCATGGCATCGAGCACACAGACGTTGAGCCCATCGGCGGGCCTGCTCACCGATGGCATGGCCAACAGATCCGCCATGTTGTAATAACGGCCAATGGCGGTCTTAGGAACGCTGCCCACCCAGCGCACTCGTTCGGCAACACCCAGATCCCGCGCCAACGCCTGCCAGAGCGCCTTGTCATCTCCTTCTCCGACCATCACCGCCACCACAGGTTGTCCTTGGAGCACAGGCTCAGCCAACGCCCGAATCAGGACATCAAATCCCTTTTTGGGCACCATCCGCCCCACACAAAGGATGACTCCTGCGGTATCGTCGATGGCCAGGCGCCGACGCAGTTCCACAACCCCGGTCGA
Organism: Caldilinea sp.; assembly: GCA_026389955.1. The sequence goes on from JAPLGY010000523.1 coordinate 17,739, forward strand.
GTCCGGGCGCAGCGCGGCAGGGTCGACGCCGTACAGAATCATCTCAAACCGACTCAGCGTTGCGCCGAGCGGGAGCACTGCATCGCGCAGGTCAGCACTGTTGGCTGTCAGCAGGCTGGCCTGCCCAAGGGCAAAGCGGGCCATAGCGCGGAAGATCGGGTTGCTGGCAGCCACCCGGGCATCGGACCCCGGGATGGAAACGACCAGTGGGATCCCCAGCAGCCGGCTGACCACGGCGGCAATCCAGCCGTTGGGCAGCAGCCAATGGGCATGCAAGAGGTCGGGCCGGCAGCGGCGGGCATCGCGCAGCAGCACCTGAACCCCGCGCGCAAAAAACCCCGGGCTGAGCAGATAGGCTTCCAGCCGCAACGCCAGGTCGGACTGCATTGACCGCATATAGCCCAATCGATGCAGCGCGTCCGGCCAGGCATACCGGTACAGCCGCAGCGCGACCTTGCCCTCCAGAGGCCGCTGATAGGCAGGGTCGTACGGAGCCCAGACAGTCACCTGCTCGCCCTGCGCTGCCAACTCTTCGCAGAGCGCTTCGACAAAGGTCCCGCTGAAATCTCCTTCAAAACGTGGGTAGTTGTGTGTCAAAACACCGATGTGCATCTGACGCAGTCTACCACAAAGGGGCCGCCCAAACCAACCCCGGCGCGTTGTGGGGGTACAACGCGCCGGGTCACAGACATTCTCTCACCTCCACCCAACGTCCCGCAGCAGACGACTTCTCCGCCGCCGCCATGACAGCCTGAAGGTGCAGGCCGTCGGCCAGCGTCGGCTGCGTCGGTCTGTCTTCCGCCACCGCCTTGAGAAATTGATACTGGCATTCGGCGTGGGTGCGCACAAAGTCGGGTGCCATCGACCCGTCAGGGGCTTTCTGGCCAACATACCGGTTGACTGTCTCAACCTTGCGGAAGCCGCGCAGGCCACCGATCGGCTTGTCCGGGTCGCGCACGTCGTAGAGTTCCAGCCACGCCGGGTCAAGACCGCTGAACCGGATCGCCCCCTGCTCGCCAAAGATCTCGAAACCGATGTCGTTGGTCAACCCCGTGCCCATGCGTGAGGCCTCGACCCCCCCCAACACCCCCGCGTGCGTGCGCAGGGTCAGCAGGGCGATGTCATCCACATCCACGGCCGCACGCTCCGTTGCACCGGCTCTGGCGGGCCGTTCCGGGATCAACGTGTCGAGCGTCGCCTGCACAGCTGCAAACTCGCCCAGAAGAAAATAGAGCAGATCCAGAATATGGGAGCCGATGTCAAAGAGCGCGCCGCCGCCTGCAATTGCCTTCTGCTGACGCCACGAGATCGGTTTGTGCGGATCGATGTAACTCGACCGATAGTACCGGCCACGGAAAGAGAAGATGCGCCCCAAGAAACCAGCGTCGATCAGCTGACGAGCCCGCAGCACAGCCGGGTAGAAGCGAAAGTTGAAGGTCATCTGTGTCTTGACACCGGCACGTGCGGCGGCGGCGACCATCTGCTGACCCTCGGCGACGTTCATCGCCAGCGGCTTCTCGCAGTAGATGTGCTTGCCCGCCGCCGCCGCCGCCACAACGATATCTGCGTGCAGGTGGTTCGGCACGCAGATATCGACCGCCTCAATTTCTGGTCTCGCCAACAGTTCGTGATAGTCTGCCGTCCAGAAGTCGCAGCCCAGTTCAGCCGCAGCCGCCTGTGCACTCTCCGGCCGCGTCGTCGCCACGCCCCCAATGCGCACAGCGTCTGCCGCAAGCCCATAATGGAAAGGGAGCGAACGGTACGCCATGCCGTGCACACGTCCGATGCCGCCGTACCCGATCATGCCGATGGTGGGAAAGGTCATGGGTGCAGCGTCCTCAGTCTCCCCTCTTCTGTCCGATACTGGTCGCTCGCTCCATCCATCACGGCGCGCAGCTTCTGCACAGCCGCAGCGATCTCGCCGGTGCCAGGCTTGAGTTTGCCGTTGGGCCCCTTGAGCAAAGGGGACGAGAACTCGCCGACCGTCATCCCGGCAGCGATGAATTCGGCGACATTCCCTGCATTGAGACCGCCATCCTCCATCAACTCGATCTGCCCTTCCATCCCCGCCTCGGCGATCAGGTCGTGCAGCCTGCGCAGGGTCTTCACCATGATCGGGTCCATCGTATGGGGGCTCTGCCCGGGTTTGGGCTTGACCCAGAAAGGGGCACGGCTCTCATATTCGATGATATCCACATAGGGATGGATAAATTGCTCGAACGCGCTCGTCGGCACCCCTTGCCATGCCCACACGCCGACCTTGAGTTCCAATTTTTCTTTGATGTAGGTGATCTGCTGAAAGATCATCTCGCCGGTTGTCTCGATGGGCAGGCTGATCAGGCTGACCCCCAACGCCTTGAGCTGGTCGAAAGTATCAAAATTGGGGCGATACATCTGGAGCTGCGCCTCAACTTCCAGGTGGGTGCTGGCAACTGTGGCCTCAATGATGTCGACGCCCCCACGTGGCATCCCAAAATCCATGTATTTGCCGTCGCGCACTTCAATGTGCAGCCAGTCCACACCTGCCGCCTCCAGATCCTGGATCTGTGCACCCAACACCGCATAGTCTGCCCAGAACAATCCGGCAGCTATTTTACATTTTTGCGAAACTTTTCCGATGGTATTGCCCATAAATTTTACCTCTCCTGAAATCCGTTGTGTGGGTTGGTTGCTGTGAAAGAATTTACCTCGATCAATACTTTCATCGCCTGCTGCGTACGCATCAACTCGACGCCATGCGCCAGTTGATCGAGCGGGAGCCGGTGTGTGACCAAAATCGAGGGCTGCACACGGCGGCTTTCCAGCAGCTGGATCGTCTGCGCAAAGGGGTGGAGCCCGACAAACGCACCGTGCAGGGTCAGGTCATAGCGGGTGATCGTGTACTGGTTGACGGGCGGGTTGTCGTGCGGGCGCAGCCCGAAGAGGATCACCTGCCCGCCGCGCCGTGCCAGCTGAATTGCCTGGTGGACCTGGTTGCCGACAGCGTCGACGACGATATCGGCGCCGAGCCGAGTCAGCTGCTTGACCGCAGCGGCTGCATCTGCCTGGGCCACGTTGATCGCAGCGTCCAGGCCGATCTCCTGCGCAAACTCCAGCCGATAGGGGGCGACATCGAGCACGATCACCTTGCCTGCACCCATCGACCGATAGACCAGCGCAAAGAGCAGCCCCATGGGTCCGGCGCCCAGGATCGCCACGTTGTCGCCCGGTTGGAAAGGGGCGCGCCTGACCGCTCCGACCGCACAGGAGAGCGGCTCGAACAATGCGGCATCGTCGCGCGGCAGCGAGGGGTCGATCGTCCAAAGCGCGCGCGCCGGTGCACGCAAAGTCGGAGCAAATGCGCCGTCAATGGTCGTTCCGATGGTCTGGTAGTGGGTGCATTGGTTGTCCAGCCCACGACAGCAGTAGTCGCATCGACCACAGGTCAACCGATTGGCCACTACGACGCGATCGCCTGGCTTGACCCGCGTGACCGCCGGCCCAACGGCACCGACAATCCCGACAGCCTCATGCCCGATCACAATGCCGGGCGGTGCTTTGTGGGCGGGCGGCACAGCCAGAATGTTGAGATCGGTGCCACAGATGCCGCACGCTTCGACCTGTACGATCACATCGTCGTCAGCCGCCACAGCGGGTGGCTGGCGCTCCACATATTCCAAAAGGCCGTTGCCACGAAAAATAGGGACCCGTTCAGTGTTCCTCATCAGAGATGCTCACGATCCAAAAAAGTTGTGGGACGATTGGCCAGTTGCAGCAGCGCTGCTGCCGTGTCCAGATCGGTGCAGAAGACATCGAGGATCCCTGTGCGCAGCGCGCCAAGGATCGCCCGCGTCTTGGCAGCGCCGATGGCAACCGAGATCACAGTGGGGATTGTGCGCAGATCTTCCAGCCGCAGACCGATCACACGTTCGTTGAAGCCTCCTGTGTAGGCTGCACCGTCGGCTGTGAAAATCTGGCCGGAGATATCGCCGACCCCTCCTGCCTGCCGGATACGCGTCAGATCGTCGGCGCTGAGATAGCCCGCTTTGGCAAATTCGGAGGTCGCAGGGTCGAGGTTGCCGACGCCGACCAGGGCCACATCGGCCTGGCGGGCCAGATCCAGCGGGCGTTGGATATCGCGCTGGCTGCGCAACATCTCGGCTGCCCCAATGCTGTCCACCACCATCGGTGCAGCAAGGTACTGGGCAGCACCCCCTAGCTTGGCCGCCAGTTCGCGCGTGAGCGAGGCACTGTCCAGCCCAGGGGTCGCCAGGGCCATGCTGCCGACCGCCTGCACGACACTGACCCGCCCCTGAAAACCCGGACGCACCGCGTGAATGACCTCAAAGGTGGAACGTCCCAGACAGACCGTCAGCGTCATGCCGTCGCGCAAGGTCTGCTCCAGAAAACGAGCGCCCAGCTGCCCCACCCGTGCCAGGGCATGGGTGCGGTCGCTGCTGCTTGGTTTGAGCACAAACGCTTCACGCAGGCCAAAACTCCGGCACAGCTGCAGCTCGACGTCGGGTGTGCGCTGCACCGACCAGTTGACCGTGAACTGAATCACCTGCTCGGCGCGCGCCTGTTTGAGCAGCCGATAAATTTTGATGCGCGACAGCCCAAGCTGCAAAGCGATCGCATCTTGCGTCAGCTCTTCGACATAGTACATGGCAGCAACCTGGGCAAGCAGGTCATGTTCGACAGAGTCCAGCATAGAATCCACAGACGAAATTGTAAAATTGCACAACAAGCGTGCAATTGCACAAAAATATAACAGGCATGCGAAGGTCTGTCAAACGGTGGAGGGGCTCAAAATGTGGCAGGCCCGGCAGCAGGTCGACCCGATTTGGCCTTCTTGTGAGGGCTGCCCGCCGGACCGTTCACCCAGGACATTTTTCGCGAGCCAGCAGCTGCTGCTTGCGTTCGACGCCCCAACGGTAGCCGCTGAGTGCGCCGTTCTGTCGCACGACCCGGTGGCAGGGGATTGCCCCAGCCAGCGTATTGGCGGCACACGCGCCTGCCACCGCCCGCACCGCTGCCGGGGCGCCGATACGGGCGGCTACCTCGGTATAACTCAGCGTGCTGCCCGCTGGGATCTGGCAAAGCGCCGCCCAGACACGCCTTTGGAAGGCTGTGCCCTGGAGGTCGAGTGGCAGGGAGCAGCCTTGCGCCGGCGCCTCAAAAAAATCGACGACGTGCTGCATCCAGCCGGCAAACTCAGGGTCGTGTGCCGGGGCCGCGTGTGGGAAACGGGCGCGCAGCCCAGCCTCGAGTTCTGCGGGGGTATCGCCCAGGTCGATGGCACAGAGGCCGCGTGCGGTAGCTGCCACCGACACCCAGCCGAGGGAACATGCAGCGACCCCAAAACGGATCGGCGCGTCGGCAGCATTGCGAGGCAAGGTAGTTGTCACAGGCAAAGTCTCTTTCTCTTCCGACCTGAGTCAGGGTTCACAGCGCCATGGCGTGTAGTTGTCAGCGAAGGCGCGCACACGAAATTCTGGTTCGCCGCGCAGAAAGTCGCCGGTAGACTGTACAATTCGATTGTCGACCCACTTCTCCACCTTGTACGGTTCACCGGCGCTGCCAAAACGGTTCACGTCCACCGGCAGCCCGTCGATCTTGAGAAAGCCCGTGGCGTTGATGGACCCGATGCCCCGGCTGATGGAGACCCACTGGTTGGCGCTGTCGAGCCGATAGAGTTTGATCCAGGCATCGTTTTGGGGCTGCGGCGGCACACAGGTGATGATGTTGCCGATGGCACGGTCTGCTTCCT
>JAPLGY010000686.1 GCA_026389955.1 Caldilinea sp.
AGGGTGAGTGCAGCCACACTGACCGCAGTCAACGCCTCCATCTCCACCCCTGTCTGCCCTTTGCAGCGCACCGTCGCCTCGATCTGAACCCGGCTCTCCCCTTCATCGAGCACAAAGTCAACCCCCACGTGGGTCAGCAACAGCGTGTGGCAGAGCGGGATCAGCTCTGGCGTCCGTTTGGCAGCCATGATGCCGGCGATGCGTGCCGCGGCCAGCACATCCCCCTTCGGCGCCGTCCCAGCACGCAGCACAGCCAATGTGGCCGGCGCCATCCGCACTTCACCCGCCGCCACCGCCACACGCACCGTCACCGCTTTGTCGCCCACATCGACCATCGCAGCATGGCCGGCTGCATCCAGATGGGTCAGTGTCGCCATCGTCCCTCCCATTTTTAACCCGCCAATGACGGAACGGATACCAAATCACCGATCAAAAGCGCCGAAACGCTGCTCCCTGCCGCCAGCAGCCCCTCGCCGCGCGGCAGCTCAAGCAGCGCATTGGCCGAACGCAGACTGAGCAGCCGACTGCTCGCCTGGTTGCCTGTGCTGGCTGCTACCAGCCCTCCCTGCTGGCTTGCCTCCCAACGCACCACAACACGATGGTACTCGGGCCGGTCCGGGTCCAGCCGCAGCGCTTCCTCCAGAAAAACCTGCACCCGCACCAGCTGCGGATGCGCCCACCCCGCCAGCCGACGCAGCGCCGGCACCCCCAATAGGTAAAATGTGACCAGGCTGCTGGCCGGGTTGCCCGGCAACGCAAAGACCAGCCGCCGACGCCCAGCCCGCTCCACCGTGGCAAAGGTGCAGGGCTTGCCCGGTTTCATGCGCAAACGCCCAAAATGAACAACCCCCAGCTCTCCCAACAACGGTTTGAGCAGATCCAGCTCCCCAAGCGACACCCCCCCCGAAGTCAACAGCAGATCCGCCTCCTCAACGCCCCGCTCGACCGCCTGCACCAGCGCAGCCCGCGTGTCACCCACCATGCCCAGGTCGACGACCACTCCGCCCAACGCCTCCACCGCAGCCGCCAGCGCCGGCCGGTTGCTGTCATAAATCTGCCCGGGCCCCAACCGAGCACCAGCAGCCACCAGCTCGTCGCCCGTCGACAAGACCGCCACTCTCGGCTGCGGATACACAAAGACCGTCGAAACACCCAGAGTCGCCAACAGACCGATCTCAGCCGCCCCAAGCCGGGTCCCCGCTGCCAAAACTTCCTGACCGGCTGCCACATCGTAGCCGATCGGACGCACGTCGGCCCCAGACACCACCCTGGCCCGCACCCGCACAGACTGCTCCCCCGGCAAAGCCTCGGTCTCTTCGACCATCACCACCGCATCGGCCCCTGCCGGCAGCGGCGCCCCAGTCGTGATGTAGGCCACAGTGCCCGGTTTTACCGTAAAACCTGCAACCCGACCGGCAGTGACCGCCCCAATGACCGGATAGTCGCCGGGCCCGTCGGCGGCCACCACCGCATAGCCGTCTTTGACCGAAGCCGGAAAAGGGGGCAACGGCTGTGCAGCCGTGACCGCTGCCGCCAAAATATGGCCGCGCGCCGCCGACAAAGAGACCCAGACCGGCACCAACGGCACCGCC
>JAPLGY010000043.1 GCA_026389955.1 Caldilinea sp.
TCCTTCTTATGGTTTTTGTCAACCACATTGTGGACTGTCAATCGCCGTTTGTCATTTTTTTTTGCTGTTGTGCAACTTTTACCGGAAACTAAAGTTCCTACGACTTTTGAAAAGCCCTGAACGACTCGATTCTGAGGTTGACGCCATAGCGAAGCTGCTGTAATGTAGCATCCAGGAGATGCCAAAACATGACCGTCGTGCTTGCTTCAGCCCAGAGAACTCCAACCGAAGGTGATGACGCCTTCACCGAGGTGATTGTGCATGTCAATGCCCGCGTCGTGTCGGCGGTGCGCGTGCGACGCAAGGTCAACGGCTGGCTGGCCATGGAAGCCGGTGACCGCCTGCTGGCCGGCGAGCCAGAGTTGATGTTGGGCGAACGGTTGATCTGGCGCGTTCCCATTCGCTGGACATCACCGACGCAGGGCGTCCTGTCGCGCATGGAGTTGGCCATTCTCATTGATGCCACGAGCGGTGACTTTGTGCTAGGCTCACCCACCAGCCAAGAGATCGAAGAGCATGTCGCGAATCTCGCGCGTTCGTTACGAAGCGCAGCTTGAGGACGGCTACTGCCTGCCCGCCTGTGCGCGCATGGTGCTGGCAGCATTCGATGTCCCGCTCAGCCAGCAAGCGATTGCGCTCCGCTTGCAGACCAGTGCCGCCGGCACACCATTCTCACGATTGCGCCGCCTTGCCGATGCAAATCTGAACGTCGACGTCCAGGCTGGCGGCACCATCGAGCAAATCAGCACAGCCATCGCGGCAGATATCCCTGTTATCGCAGCCCTAGACGCCACATGGCTCCCTCATGCTCAGATCGAAAGCCCACATGCAGTTGTCGTTGTGAACCTGACGGCTATCCAAGTCTCAATCCTCGATCCGGCAGCCGGCAATGAAGTCATCGACGTCCCGCTCGATGCCTGGCTGGTCGCCTGGATCGAAATGGATTGCACCCACGCGGTCATCACGCGATGAGTCAGAACCCAAACGGCTGGTCTGTCGGAGAGTGGGCATTTCACCCAGCCCGCAACCACCTGTGCCAGGTGATTGAGACACGCACTCTCTGGGGCGAGCAGACGGTGCGAATCTGGTTGCCCACGACAAACCGCGTCTTTTGTGGCTATTCAATTGTGTGGAGCGGAACTATTCAGTGCGATCTGGTGCCGTTGTTCCATAGGAAGCGGGCAGCAGTTCGCCGAACAGAGTGAGGTAGACCATGCGGTAGACATCGCTGCTGTCGAACCGAGTGGAGAACTCGGAACGCAGCAAGTCGGCATTGATCCCTTCAGCGCGGCTCACGATAGCGCCGGCCACATCGCTTGTGCCTGCCCAGCCGACGGCAAAGTCCATGCTGTTGCCAAATGCGTCAGGCTCGGAGACAAAGGGGGCCGTGTTCTGGCCTTCGATGCCGTCCAGGGCAAAGCCTTGATTCAGGCCAATTCCAGTGGGGTTGCCGGTGCTGGTGGTGACGCGTTCATCCTCTGCGGGTGCCGGACCGAAAATTTGCATACCGCCGGCGTCGCTGTCTGCGGCAGTCAGGAGCAGGGTATTTGGGTTCTCTGCAATGAAATTGCGGAAGACGCCGATGGTATCGTCGGCAGCTTTGAGCGCGCGCAGCGTACCGATGGCATTGGCGTTGTTGGGAACATTGTCGGTACTTTCCACCTCGGCCACCAGGAAAAAGGGCAACGCTGCTGCTTCACTGTGGCGTCGGAGTACTTCCAGCGCCAGGGTATTCATTTCGGCTGCGGTAGGCGGGTTGTAGCCATGCGTGTCGGGGTGACTGCCCCAGATCATCAGGCGCCCTTCTTTGGTATCGGCCAGGTCTGGGTCGACCAGATCGGCTGCGATCAGGCGTTCCTCGGTGGTGTCGTTGAAGAGGTCGTCCCGTGCGAAGAGACCCAGTACCATGGGGGCATATGCGGGATCGGCCTGAATCTCTCCCCATAGTGTCTCGAATTCGGTGCGAGTGCGCACGATCGTATAGCCCAGCTCGTTGGCTTCCACGAGCAGGTTGCGACCGTCATCACGGGCTGGGCCGCGTCCGTTGATCTGATCGCTGTGGACATAGCAGGTGAGGGTAAGTTCGTCTTCGCAGGCTGGGGTGTCGGCAGGCAGGAAAAAGCCTTCGCCGCCGCCCAACATCACCTTGGGGAGGGGTTCACCCTCGAAGCCGGGGCGCCCATCGAGCAACTGGCGTGCAATTTCGTTGGACAGATTGTGGTCGCCCACTTCAGCCAGAAAGACGCCGGTGCCGGGCTCTGCCAGATCGCCGTCGTTGACGATGCCTACCGGCATGCCGGCTGCAGCGGCTTCGCGCATTACGCTGCCTGGAAAACCACTCAGCGAATAGATCGGGCGACCTGCCGAACCTTCTTCCTCCGGATCGATCCCACCATCCTGGCCAAAGGAACCGGGGCCAAGCACTTTGTAACCAAAGGCGTGCACGGTGGCGCCGCCGTTAGAGGTGCCCACCAGGCGGTCGCTCATGTGGCCGCGGTAGATGGCGATCTCGGGCAACTGATCCCAGTGCAGTGCGCCGTCAGCCCCATACCAGAACATGCGCGCCGCATTCCAGTGGTTCAGACCAGTGCCGTCGGGGTGAAAAAAGATGACGTTGCCAGTTTCATACTCGTCT
>JAPLGY010000676.1 GCA_026389955.1 Caldilinea sp.
CCGCCAGCCGGTCATCGCATAGGCTTTGCTGAAGCCGTTGACGATCACCGTTCGTTCGGCCATACCTGGTTCGACCGCCAGGCTGGCAGCGACGTGGTCCCCATAGACGATATGCTCGTAGATTTCGTCGCTGATCACATAGAGATCAAAAGCGACAGCGACCTGCACGATTGCGTCGATCTCCGCCCGCGTCAGCACGCGACCGGTCGGGTTGTTGGGGCTGTTGACCATCAACACCTTGGTGCGCGGCGTGATGGCCCGTTCGAGCAGGTCAGCGCTGATTTGAAAATGGTCGTCCCCTGAAAGGGCGACCCGCACCGGGTTGGCACGGTGCAGCAGGACCATCGGCGCGTAAGAAACCCAGGAAGGATCCAAAATCAAGACATCGTCGCCCGCTTCGAGCAGCGCTGCCAGGGTGGCAAAGAGGGCCCACTTGGCCCCTGGCGTGACCATCACCTGGCCGGGCGTCACGTGGTGGACGTTGTTCTCACGCTTGAGTTTGGCGACAATTGCCTCCAACAACGCTGGGGTCCCAAAAGCAGGCGGATAGTGGGTGTCGCCCGCCTGGATTGCCGCCAGGCCAGCCTCGACGATATGGCGCGGTGTATCAAAGTCGGGCTCGCCGCCAGCCAGATTGACGACATCCTTGCCGGCGGCTCGCAGCTCGCGCCCGCGCTGCATCATCATCGTCGTCGGCGATGGCGGCACCCCCGCAAGGGTGGAAGAGATCGGTTGCATACAAACCTTTCTATTGGATCAGCATCATTCTACAGACAGTTTACGCCGTCGGCATCGTGGTCGACATCGTGGTCAGCCAGCCCCATTATATCGCAAACGCCCCAAAACCCGACAGCGCGGCACAGAAAGAAAGCCGCAGCGCCCTCTTTCGCCCGTTGCTCGCCACTCTCCAAACGGAGAGCACACGCGCGCCGCGCCCCATCGGGGCGCATGACTTTAGATCTTGCCACGTGTCGGCAGAAAGCGGACGCTCAAGCAACCGAGTTTCTGGGAGAAACTCGGTTGCTCGGCGGCCCCCTCCATCTGCGTGGCCGAGAGGCAAAGCCAGAAGCTGTGGCTTCAGCCAGACCGTTTGCTTATTTCAAACCGCCTGTGCCAGACAGAAGCTGCGCAGAGGCGCGAACCAGCACCAACGCCGATAGTGTCGCCCCCCGTTTGATGGCAAAGTTCGTGGCTTTTGAGAGGCCCTGCTGGCCCTGGCGGCTGGCGCCGTGGCTGGCGCGGCTGGCGCGGCTGGCGCCAAACCCTTGACGGGATGGCTGTTTTGTGCTATTTTGGGGAGAGAGTACTCTGGAGGAAACAGATGCGGCGCATCGCTGTTGCAGGGGCAGGGTTTTTGTTGCTGATAGGTTTGTGGGTAGTTGCGCAGTCGCTGCACCCAGCAGCGACCCAGGCAGCGCCGGCCAGGCAGCGCACGCCCCTGGCCCCCACCCTGGCGATGACGCTGGTCGTACGGCCTCTGCCTACCCTGCCTCTCACCGCCACCCTGACGACGGCAGAGGGCTCTTCTGCGGTGCGCGCCACGCAGACCCCGCGTCCGATCGCGACCCGCCGCGCCACGCAGACCCCCCTCCGGGCTGCCCCGACCCCAGCCGCTGCGTTGGACCTGCTGGACGCATTCGCTGCCGTCTCTGCCCGCCGCCGCGGACAGATCGACCTGAGCTGGCTCTACTCTGGCCCCACCCAGGCAGCATTTTTTGTCGTCGAACGCTCTGCCGACGGCGGCATCTGGCGCCCTGTAGACAGCTGCCACACGCCGGTCACCGCAGACAGCTCCCGCTATCGCTGCACAGACACGGAGCTGGCCAGCGGCTCGACCTACCTCTATCATCTCTGCATCGTCGGTCGCGAGCTTTCGTGCGCCGATGCCCCCACAGTGGCTGCCGAGCCCGTCAAGGCCCCGTAGCTGCTGGAGAATCTACCCCGCAGCGGCTGGGCAGGCCCGGGCAGGTTGCCCGGCATCTCTCGCCCGGCCGAAACCGTGCCCACTCCTCCTGGTCTAGATTGCGCCCAGCCACCTGGCAGGCGCGCTTCGCCAGATCGACAGAGGTCAGCAGCCACTGGCGCAACGTGCCGTCGGTGCTGGCCGTGTAAAGCTGCCCCCCCAAAGAGGCCAGCCCGTTGACGCTGGCCTGGTGGCCAGCCAGCACAGTGGGGATGGGCGGTTCCACAGACAAGTTCCACAGCCGCACCGTGCGGTCGGCGCTGGCCGTGTAGAGCTGGCTCTGGTCGCCCCCAAACAGGAGCGAGCTGATCTCGCTGCGATGGGCTTCCCAGTGCAGCACACCCTCTTCTGGGGCAGCCAGATTCCAGATCCACAGCGCTCCCGCCAGGTCTGCCGCAGCCAGCCGCGACCCTGTCGGGCTGAACGCCAACGCCGTCAGGGCACTCTGGCCCGCCTGCAGCACCTGCCCACCCTTCGCCAGCTGGTTCAGCTGCCAGACAGTCACCCGCCCATCGCTGCTGGCCGCAGCCAGCAGATCGCCCGCAGCGCTGAACTGCACCGCCGTGGCCCGGGCAACCTGTGAAGCTGTGAGCTGCCGACTGGCCCGCACCGCATCGACCGTCCAGAGCCGAATCGCACCGTCGTCCCCCGCAGAAGCCAACCACCCCAGCCCAGCATGCAGCGCAACCCCATTGACCCGGCCACGGTGCGCTTCCCAGAGCGCCAGCGGGCTCGCATCGGGCGGACGCCACAACATCACCCTGCCCGCCGCATCGCCCGCCGCCACCCAGCTGCCGTCGGCCGCCAGCGCAGTCAGGCCGCTCTGGCCGGTGGCACTCAACACAGCAGTGGCCCGCCCCTCCTGCACAGACCAGCCCTGCACCGCAGCCGCTCCGGCACCGATCGCATACAGCGTTGCGCTGACCGGGACGGCGACAAGATCTTCGAGCGGACGCCCGTCGCTGGCCAGGATCGACGGTTCCGCTTGGGGGTCATCGACCCGCCAGATGCGCAAGGTGCGGTCGTAGCCGGCGGTCAGAAAACCGTTGACCCCCGGCACCGTGGCCAGCAGGTTGATCTCGCCGTCATGGCCGCGCAGGATCACCGGCGCAGCTCCGCCGTCGGTGTGTTGCCAGATGCGCACGCTGGCCACTCCCAGGTCGTCGTAGCCAACCGTCACCAGCCGTTCCCCGCTGGCGCCGAGCACAAAGGCCAACCCGCTGACCAGCAGCGCATGGGCGTGGACCCTGTAGCCTGCGTTCGGGTCGTCCAGATTCCAGACGCGCAGCACGCCGTTTTCATCCCCGGTGGCCAGCCAGCTGCCGTACAGCGCAAACTCCATGGCTCGAATCGAAGCCCGGTGGCCCACCAGCCGCCGAGGCTCTCCCCCAGCCAGCGGAGAGAACCACAGATCGCCTGCCCGGTCTCCCGAAGCCAGGGCGCGGCTGTCCGGGCTGAACGCCAGCACCGAGACCGGCGCCGCATGGCTGGCGACCACCCGGCCCGCCGACTCCATCGCCGACCCGCCCGCCGCCTCGATCGGCCAGAGCCAGAGTGCGCCGTCCTCGCCCCCTGCGGCCAGCCAGCGGCCGTCCGGGCTGAAACGGACCAGGTTGACCGTGGCCGCAGGTCCTGCCAGCCGCTGCGGCGCCGCGTCCGCAGCGGCACTGTCCCAGAGCCAGAGGGCGCCGTCCTCGCCCCCCGCAGCCAGCCAGCGGCCGTCCGGGCTGAAGACAGCACTGTAGAGCGGCCCCTGGCTGGCGACGACAACCCGGGCAGGGCCAGCCAGGGGCCACCAGGTGCGCACCGTGCCGTCGTCGGCGGCCGCTGCCAGCCGCCCCTCTGAAGAGAACGCCAGCGCCCAGCTGACCGGGCTGCCGGGGGCAGCCAGCTCGATCGGGCGCAGTGTGCCCCCGGCGATCCGCCAGGCGACCAGTGCGCCATCTTCGCTGGCAGCCGCTGCCCAATGTGCGTCTGGGCTCAGGGTCAGCGCAGTTGCGCTGTCGCTGAGCGAGGCCAAAGGCAGGCCACCGGTCGCAGCCAATCCATCGTGGATTGCTTGTTCGATCGTGTGCGAGAACTGCCCCCCGGCAGCGCCCACCCGCATGGCTTCGACCGCCAACAAAAGCGCCTGCTGGGGGCGGCTGGAGAGGGCAAAAACAGCCTGGCTGGCGAGCTGGTCGCCGCGGATCTGTCGCAGCAGCTGTTCGGTGCGGGCGCGCGCCTGCACCGCGTCGACCCGAGCAGCGTCCGCAGCCGAGCGGGCTGCCTCTGCTGCTGCAGCCTGCTCCCTGGCTGTATCGGCCAGCTGCCTGGCGCGGGCCGCTTCGAGCGTTCTCGAGACAGCTTCCGCCTGCGCCCGCACATAGTTGGCAGCCGCCTGGCTGGCAAACCAGAGAGACAACAGCAGCAGCAGCAGCATGCTGATCGCCGCCACCGTCGCCCCGATCGCGATCAGCCGGTCGCGTTTTGCCTCCTGCTGCTGCGCTGCCTCCCGGGCCTGGAGTGCGGCCAGCCGTTCCGCTTCAGCGGCTGCGCTGCTCGCCACCAGGCTGTGCTCCAGCGGCCCATACAAATGGGGGGTTGCGGCCAGCACCTGCTCTGCCTCGGCCAGCGCCGCACTGTGCAGCAGACGCGAGGGGCTGCGGTCGACGTTCCACAGATCGGCTGCAATCACCAACGAATGGGCCTGGCGCCAGCGCTCGTTGGCCTCTCGGATAGGGCCGATCAGCCGGTCGTGGATCAGCTCCACCCAGCGGCCACCGCCGCGCGTCTCCCCGCGCAGCAAAAAGCTCTGCTCCAGCGCCAGCGCGACCGGATTGGGCAACGTGTCTGTCTCTGTGTCAGACTGGTAAAGCAGGTTGCGCGTGCCGTCGCGCGTGATCAGCCGCTGGCTGAACCAGTCGCGCAGCTCGCGCTCACTGACCCCTGTGGTCGTCGCTGCGACCACTGCGGCCAGGGTCTGTTCATAAAAACTGGCCAGCGCATGGTTGACAAACTCGCCCAGCCCCGCCCCGCGCGCCAGTTTCTCGACATCCTCGGCGGTGATCGTCGCCCCAGGCTCTTCCAGCAGCCGCTGCCAGAGCTGCATACAGACGACCTGCAGCTGCACCGGCTCCACCATCTCCCCCAAGGCGGCCGGGCTTTCCGTCGCGCCCTCCTCCACCCGCTGGCGCAGGTTGTCCACCAACCGTTCGGCCACACCAGGTTCAAACGGGCGCCCCCCCAGTTCAGCCGGTTTGGTCACAGCAGCAAGCGCCGCCGTCGCATCCATGTAGTTGAGCCGGTAACGCACCCGCAGCCGATTGGGCAGCAGCCGTGCATAGGGGTCGAGCTCGGCAATGTAGTCCTCGCGCATGGTCAGAATCACCCACAGGCGGGGGTCGGCGGAGAGCGCCTGGCTCAGCTGGCGAAAAAAGTCCTCACGCTTCTCCCACTGCTCCGGATAGGTGGTGAAGATCTCCTCAAATTGGTCGATCACCAGCACCCGATCGCTCTCCTCACCCGCCCCTTGGGCCAGAAAGTCGGGGAGCCGCTGGCGGCGCAGAGAGACCTCCCCTTGGTGCCCTGGGTCCAGATCCCGCAGCAAGTTGTAGACATAGACATTCGCTACCGCTGTGACCGGCAGATCAGCGGGCAGTTGACCGCCGACCCGCGCCCGCCCCAGCACCACAAACCCCTCCGCACGCAGCGCCGGCAGCAGACGTGCGTTGACCAGCGAACTTTTGCCAGCACCCGAAGGCGCATAAAAAAGCACGCTGCGGTCCGCCATCACCAACGAAAGCAGATCGGCCCCCTCGCGCTCACGGCCAAAAAAGAGCTGCTGCTCACGCTCGTTGTCGGCAAACGGGCGCGGGCCAATGTACGGATTCTGCGCACGGCTGACTTCTTCCCCCAGCTGCGGGAGGGACTTTTTGAAATTTTCCGGTGCTGTCATCGTTCACCTCCCCAAGATCTTTCCGTTCCGCCCCTTTGTGGGTGACCAGATTCCCATTGGGAATGGCTGGTTCGATTTGACCTTTGTGCCCTTTGCATCTATGATCGGTCTATCTCTGAAAATTACCCGAGTATCTGTGACCTTCCAACACAATACAAGCCATCTAAACCCGACGGCAAAGTTTTCAGAGATAGACGCATATATTCTATCGTGAACCACCTTTTGTATGTTGAATTGGCACAAAACAAGAACACAGGAGAATCAAGTGAACACAGCCCACACTGGTTTTACGCGTCGCCAGATCCTCAAAGCCACAGGGACAGGGATGACACTCTTCGCAGTGGCAGGATGCGTCCCGGTCATGGCCCCTGAAGCTGCGCCACAGGGGAACGTTGCAGCGCCGACCGCAGAAAGAGATCTGCCGCCAGATTGACAGCGTCCCCGAGACGCTACGCACCACCGTACGCAACAACGGCGGTGGCCACGCCAATCACAGCCTCTTCTGGAAGATCATGGGTCCCAATGCAGGGGGCGTACCCGGCGGCGCGCTGGGAGACGCGATCAACGCCCAGTGGGTCAGCTTCGAAGAGTTCAAAGCCCAATTCAAGGCGATCGGCGTCGGTTGCTTTGGCAGCGGCTGGGCGTGGCTGGTTGTCAAAGCCGATGGCAGCCTCGACGCCTACAGCCTGCCCAACCAGGACAGCCCCCTCATGCAGGGCGACATCCCCCTCCTGGGTGTAGACGTCTGGGAACATGCCTACTATCTCCACTACCAAAACCGACGCGCCGATTATCTGGATGCGTGGTGGAACGTGGTGAACTGGGACGAGGTCGCCAGCCTCTACAGCGCCGCCCAGTAGACAGCCCCCTCCTCCGCCAGGGGAGAGCAAGTGCACCGTTCTCCCCAATCCAGCCACAGCCTGCCAGGGGGGCATCTGGACGCTGCGCAAGCCACAGAGAGGGGACAGCCACTCATCCCCCACCGCCTTGCCAGGCCTCCCACAGCTGGCGCAAAAAGGTGAGCGAATCCCCCCAAAAAATATCGAACCGATATTTGTCCTGAGCCAGATACATCTGCACATAGTCCTGAAACCGGGCCAGGTCACGGATCGCAGCCAATTCCAGCGGGTCGAGCTGAATCGCCACGCTGCGCGGACGTCGCGGCTGGTCGCGGATCAGCTCCTGCAGAATCACCCGCATCTCCCAACTCTGCGTGCTGTAGCCGATCATCAGCAAGATGGTGCTCGAAATGGCGTTGCGCACCGCATTCGGTATCGTGCCGATTTCTCGAAAGTCGCGAAGCACGCTGCTCAAAAAATCGAGATGGTCGTCCTCGGTCAGCACCAATGACTCGGGACATTCATCCACCCCATGCAGATGGTAGACCAGCGGGGCTGCCACGGTGGGCTGATAGCCAGGGTCAGACCGATAGTCGACCGGGAGGAGTTCCTCCAACCCGGCGTGCCAGGCGTAGGCCTCGGTGCGTGGGCGTTTGTCCAGGTTGCGCAACGCAGTTTCCAGCAAAAGGTGGGGGCTGGTGGTCAAAAAGACCGGCATGTCAAACGCAGCCAGCAGGTTGAGCGGGTTCTCCAGATCCCCGCGCGCCGGATAGCCCAGACGATCGCCGACCAGCTGGGAGACACTCAGCCCCCGCTCGCGACGCACCTGCTCCAACAAGATCCGGTCCACCGCAGGGTCCTGTTCCAACGCCGCCAGATAACGCTGTTTGAGAAACTGCAAATACTCGTTTTTGGCGCGGTAGGGGTCCCGGTAGGTGACACTCAAATACTGTGCGACCAGCGGCAGGCTGGTGTCCGACAGCGGGTACTGGCTGTTGTGGGCCCACTCCGCCACCAGCCTTCCGCCGGGAAAGAGGGCCTCCAGGATCAGCTGGTTGCTGACCAGCGGTGTACAGCGTTTGCGCGTGATCTGGTCGGCGATGTAGGTCCAGGAAATCTCGCTGTTTGGCATTGTATCCCCTTGGCACTGGGTCGGCAGTCAGCTGCTGTACGCCACGCGAAATCCGACGTTGTGATGGGCAGCTGCGGCGTGCACGCCCAGCCGGGCAGTGCACGTCAGCCGTTCGACCGGGTCATCGTAGGCGCCGCCGCGGCAGATACAGAGTTCATTGGCCCGCAGGGTGGGCTGCTCTCGTTCGTCGCTCCGATAGGGGTAGACAAACTGGGGCTGGCGCAGGTTGTCGCCCCAACGCGTGGTGGTCCACTCCCGCACGTTGCCGATCAGATCGCAGACGCCGTACGGGCTGCAGCCCGCTGCTGTGGCGGTGACCGCTGCCGTCTGGCCCCCTCCATGGCTGCAGTACTGGGCGGACGGAGGAGCTTCCCCCCAGGGATAGGTGCGCCCGTCGTCGCTGCGGGCGGCCTTCTCCCACTCCGCCTCCGTCGGCAGCCGGTAGGCACGTCCGCTTTGCGCAGCCAGCCAACGGCAGTAGGCGACAGCCGCATGCCAGCTGATCCCGACCACCGGATGCTCCAGCCTTCCGGCCGGCGGTGTTGTAAAAAACCAGCCCACCCCCTGTGGCCGGTGTTCGCTCTGCTCGCGCACAAAGGCCGCATACTGCGCATTGGTGACTGGATAGCGGCCGATCGCAAAACGGGCCAGGTCCACCCTGTGCTGCTGCCACTCAGGCGGGGCGTTGGCAGCCCCCATCACAAATGGGCCCGCTGGAACCGACCTCATTTCTGGCTCGAAAGGCAAACGAGGACGGGCAGGAACGCTCTCCGGCACACGCGCCACCAGCCGATTGTCGGCGGAACGCGCAAACAGCACCGGCGCACTCCAATCCGGCGGAGCTGCAGGCTCAAAAAGCGCCCTGCGTGCCTCGGCGAGGGCTGCTTCCGCCGGGTACCCCTCCGCCATCGCTCGGTAGAATTCTTGCGCCAGCAGCACAGCCCGCTCAGAAACGATGTCAAACTGCAGCGCCACCACCAATGGAATCCCCAGCCGCACCAGCTGCTGGGCTGTGCCCCGAAAGGCGTTGCGCTCGTCGACCCGAGCCCCTGCACAGGCATTGAGAAAGACAGCACGCAGAGGCGGCTCGCCTTCCAACAGCACGCTGAGCAGCGCCGCGTCGACCAGAGCCGCCTGCCCCGTCTCCTCTTCCAGCACCAGCCCCGAACTCTGGCTGGCAGGGTCGTACCAGCCGTGCCCAATAAAATGAAGCAGATGCACACGCTGGCTGCGCAGCTGGCTGCGCAGCGCGGCAACCGTCGGGTCGGCCAGCCGCTGCAAGGTCACCTGGCCAGCGGCTACCAGCGGAGCCACCGCAGCTTGGATCCGCTGCCACTCCACCTCCACCTCCAGGCGGGGCTCCAGATCCGTCGGGTCGGCCAGCACACAGAGGATGGCCAGCGGCAGTTCAGCCAGCAGCCCAGGGGCGGGGGTGGCCAACGCCAGATAACGCACGATCGGCGTCGTGGTGGAAAGCGCCAAAAAACGCTCACTGCGGGGAGAATAGACCAGCTCCCAGGGCAGAGCGGCCAGTTCAGGAACCTCCGTCAGATGCAGCCGGATCCGCAGCCCCTGCCCGCTGCGCTCCACACTGTCCAGGCTGCGCAGCAGACAGAGTTCGACGGCGTCTGCAAAAAGGGTGGCGTAGAGCGTGCGGCCCCAATCCTGCGCAGCGACAATCTCCTCCACCTGCCAGCCAGCAGCGATCGCCGCCTGGATCGCCAGCAGTGCCCCGTCGGGCACTACGGTCGTCTGCGCCTGGCCCACCGGAGAGTCGAGCACGCGCAGCCGATAGGCGCCGTCCGTGCGGTCGACAAACAGGTCAAAGTTTGTGTAGACCAGAGCCATGGGTCGCCCACGCACTGTGCAAAGAGGCCGGATCTGCCGGAATCATGGGGATCTGAGCTCCGTCTTCTGTGGGCGAGACCGCTGAACCCTGAGCTCTGCTGAAGAAAGGGGGCTCTCCTCCACAACATTCTCGAGCAAGGTGCCGGCGGGCGGGTCGAACTCTGGGGGGGCCGGACTCACAAACCAACGGTCTATCCCGTACAGAAAGGCTGGCAACCCAAGCACATGGGCGTGCAGCATCAGCCGCGGAGCAGAGTGGGCGTGTCCATAGAGGCGATCCCCCAAAATTGGGGCACCGAGATGCGCCCCGTCTCTGGCTGCAGACAGAGCCAGAGACGGTTGGCACTGGCGGCTATCTGGCTGTAGCGGGTGACAGCGGGCTGACCGCCGCAGCGGGCAACTTCCATCTGGTCATGCCGTCGGCGGTGTGGACGCAATGGCACGGCGATCACCCCGCTCTTCTGCAGCGCCGCCGAGGGCTCCACCAAGGCAAGGTACTCTTTGTGGATAAGCCCCGATTGAAAAGCCAGGGCAAGCTTTGCGTTGAGCGGCCCCCCACGCGTCAGCAGCAGCAGCCCCGACGTGTCCCGGTCCAGCCGGTGGAAAAGGGTCAGCGGGCCAAACTGCTCGACAGCCAGCTGCAGCAAGGAAGGACGGTCCAGCCCAGGTCTGGGCTCAGACAGCAGCCCTGCAGGCTTGTTGACGACCAGCAGATCCCCTTCGTCAGCGACCAGCCAGCCCGGCTCAAAACGGGTGGGCTGCACAGGCAACGATTCGGGGGCCGCCAAGACCGCAACAGTATCTCCGTTGCGCACCTGCCAGGAGGCCAGCCAGACGGTGCGCCGGTTGACCTGCACCTGCCGCCGCGCCAGCAGCTGGTCGATCGCCTGGCGCCCGCTGAAGGGATAGCGGGCACGCAGAATGCGATCCAATCGCTGGGGCCCAGCCAGGCCGGTCACCGTAAAGCGTTCGTACATTCTCTAGCCAGCCAGCACAGCGGCGATCGCGCTGCAGAGATAGTCCATATTTTCCTCGGTCATCCCAGCCACGCTGATGCGCCCCGAGCCGACCACATAGACGGCATGCTGCTCCCGCAGCGCCTGCACCTGCCCGGCGGTCAGCCCCGAAAACGAGAACATCCCCCGCTGCCGGGCAATAAACGAAAAATCTCGGTCCACCCCCTTGGCCTGCAGCGTCTCGACAAATGCCTGGCGCATCTTCTGGATGCGGCCACGCATCGCACATACCTCTTCTTCCCACAGCGCACGCAGCTCGCCATCTGTGAGCACAGCAGCCACCACGCTGGCACCATGCGAAGGCGGGTTGGAATAATTGGCCCGGATGACCCGCTTGATGTGGCTCAACGCAGCCGCAGCTCCGCTGCTGCTCTCCGCCACCAGGGTCAGCGCACCTACCCGCTCGTTGTAGAGGCCAAAATTCTTCGAATACGAGCTGGCGACAAGCAGGTCGGGACAATGCTGCGTCAGAATCTCCAGACCCGCCGCGTCTTCGCGAATCCCGTCCGCAAAGCCCTGGTAGGCAAAATCGACCAAAGGCAGCAGGTTGCGACGGCAGAGGAGCTCGGCCACAGCCTGCCACTCGGCCCGATCCTGGTCGACGCCGGTCGGGTTGTGGCAGCAGCCATGCAACACGACGACATCTCCCGCCGGAAGGCTCTCCAACGTCGACAGCATGGCATCGAAGGCCACCCCGTTGCTGGCTTTGTCAAAATAGGGATACGACGCTGTCCGGAGCCCGGCGGCCTGAAAGACATTGGGGTGGTTGGGCCAGGTTGGGTCGCTGAGCCAGACCGTGCGAGGGGCAGCCAGCGTCGAAGCGATAAAATCAGCTGCCACACGCAGCGCACCGGTTCCGCCCGGCGCCTGCGCCGTGACCGCACGCCCCTCGCGCCCGCCCGCCGGGCCGCTTCCCAACAGCAACGCCTGGGTCGCCTGGTCAAACTCGCTGTGTCCTTCGATCGGCAGATAGTTTTTGGTCTTCTCGGCCTGCAAAAGCGTTTCTTCCGCCCGTTTGACCGCCGTCAACACCGGTGTCTGCCCAGCTGCGTCTTTGTAGACGCCGACCCCCAGATTGACTTTCTGGGGGTTGTGATCTTTTTTGAATGCCTCGGTCAACCCCAGGATGGGGTCAGGCGGTGCCGCTACCAGTGTATGAAACATGACTACCTCTTTTCACTCTTTTATCGACCACACAACCCACTGCGGCCCATGCCCCATTATAGCACCGGCCACACTGCGGTGCCCAAGGCCCCCAAAGGCTTTTTTCCAGAGCAGCCGCACAGCCTTACCCAGCTCCCTCCAGCTGCCGGTAGAGCGCCGCAGTTTGGGCCGCGCACCGCTCCCAACTGAAAGCGGCTGCCTGCTCTCGGCCCAGCCGACGCAGCTGCGCCGAGAGCTCTGGCTGGCTGACCACCTGGCGAATGGCGCCCGCCAGCTCAGTGCTCTCCAGGGGGGAGACCCGCAGGGCCGCAGCGCCGACGATCTCGGGCAGACTGCCCGCATTGCTGCAGATGACTGGTGTGGCGCAGGCCATCGCTTCCAGCGCAGGGAAGCCAAAGCCTTCATAGAGGCTGGGCAGCAGGACACACTCCGCAGCGGTGTAGAGAGGGGGCAGGTCGGCGGCAGGCACATAGCCGGTAAAAACCACCGCGTCGGCCAACCCCAGTTCGTCGACCTGCTGACGGATCGGCTCGAAAAGCCAGCCTTTCCCACCGGCGATCACCAACTGGTGGGGGACCCCCTGGGCCCTGAGCTGTGCCAGGGCATGCAGGGCTGTACGATGATTTTTGCGAGGCTCCAGCGTGCCAACCATCAGCAGATAGGGGGACTCCAGGCGATAGTGGGCCCGGACGCGGGCCACCTCGGCGGCGCTGGCCGGCTTGAAAAGCGGGTCGATGCCCTCATAGATCACCTGAATTTTGTCGGGGGGCGTCTTGTACAGCTCGATCAGGTCGCGGCGGGTATGCTGGCTGACCGCCACAATGGCCGCTGCAGCCCGAGTGAAGAGCCGCATCCCCACCTTAAGAAACCAGACATTGCGGCGTGTGTGGTGCTCGGGGTAGCGCTCAAAAATCAGGTCGTGGACGGTCAACAGCGCTGGGGTGCGCAGATAGGGGAGCAGATGTTCGGTGGCGTGATAGATCCGAGGCGGGGTGTCGACAGCAGCCAGTGAGCGCAAGGGACGCCGGCTCAGCTGGCTGGCCAGCACGCTGAGCCGCCAGGCCACCTGGCCCCGGGACAGCGCGCGCGCAGGGACATCCTGCAGGCCGGCCGGGAGGCCGTGCCCGCTGTGTGCGTTGTAAAAAAGCTGCAGATCGACCTCTTCAGGCAGACGGCGCAGATGCAGCGCCAGCTGCTCGGCGTAGCGGGCCAGGCCAGCCCCTTGATGGACAGCAGGGCCGATGTCGAGGAGCAGCGGAACGGGCCCTCCCTTGCCAGGGCTGCTGGCTCTCTTTTCGCCGCCCCCGAGCACAGAAGGCTGGGGCGAGCTGTTGCGAGCATCCTGCATTGTCACCTCACACAGGCCGTTGGGGCGTGGGCGCAAAGAGAGTGGGAGGTGTTTCGAGCGAGTCCAATGTCTGGCGCAGTTCTGCGAGCAGCGCAGGGCTGTTGGATTGCAGCACCACGACGCTGCGCTCGACCGGCCAAGGAGCCAGCTGGGCCAGCAAAAAAAGAGGCTTGCGCCGAAAACCTGCCGCGCCGGCCACCGCCAGGAGCAGGGCAGGAAGCAGCAGCCAGGTGCCCGGTGTGGTGTAGATTTGCACCTGAAACATGGGGATCGGCACAAACCCCAACAGGACCGGGCCCGCCGGCGTGTCGATGCGCTCGATCTGGCTGCCCTGGATCGTCAGCCGCTGCGCCACCGTGTCGCCTTGAAAAATCTCTACGCTGAAGGTGCTCTCTGCCACCGCAGAGGATCCGCTGTTCTGGCGGATGATGCGCAGCCCAAGCTCGTAGCCGGGGAGCAACAGCACCTGCTCGCTGCCCGGGTTGGAAAAGCCCAGGCTCACAGTCTCTGTGCCGCCCGGCTGCCCCGGGCGGGCCAGCTGCGCAGAACCGTCCACCGTATGGACCAGAAGCGCTGGCGGCCCCGGTTGAACGTCGACATGGATCCCCTCGATGGTGCTGCTGCTGGGAGCGAGCGGCAGCAGACGTTCGTGCGAGCCTTTGGTCAGACGCAGAACCGGGCCGACCACCCCCGGCTGTGGATAGAGGAGCAGATATTCCAGGAGCAGACCAGCGGTTGTGTCCGAGCTGCGTTCGCCGGGCAACAGCGGAGGGGGCTGGAAAGCGTGGCCCAGGGTGGCAGAAGCCAGGGGGACGCAGAGCGCCAGCAGCAAGGCTGCAGGCAGCAAGGGGCGCAGCAGATGTTCTGGCCAGCCCTGCATGCCCAACAAGCGTTCCTCTGGCAGCGAGGCAG
The DNA here is from genome assembly GCA_026389955.1 of Caldilinea sp. The sequence continues at coordinate 14,160 of JAPLGY010000676.1, forward strand.
GCTCTGCCGTCGGTGCAAGGGCAACCCGCTGGTCGGGGCCGGCGTTGAGGCGCACGACACGCCGTTCCACGCGCGCTGCCCAGCTCTGCAGCTGGCTCTCTCCGACATCGGCGAGCCTCTGTGCAGGGGCTGGAAAGACGCCGCGCCAGCGCCAGAGGGGGGCCGACAGAAGAATCGGCACAGCTTCTCCGCTTGCCAGGCTGCTGTCTTCCAGCAGGCGATGCAGGCGTCGCCAACGCAGAACAGCCGTTGTCGTGTGGGCCAGTTGGACGAGCAAGACCCAGAGGGCCATCCAAAGCGCCACGCTGACCAGCGGGCTCCGCAGCACCTCGAACAGACCCAGCGTGCGCAGCAATGGGCCCCAGAGGCCAAACGTTTCCGCCGAGGCGGTCAGCCAGCGTTCTGCAGCTGCTGGCTCGCTGCGCAGCTGGCCTGGCAGTTGTGGCAGCGCCAGGCCCAGCCAGATCGGCGCAGCAACCCCCAACGCCAGCCAGAACAGCAGGCGTGGGTCGGCCAGCCAGTGCCAGAGGCGGTCGGGCCCCCGCAGCGGGCTGCGGGGCGCAGTGGGTTCGGTCGAGGGTTCCGGGGCAGAAAAAAAGTTGTTCATGGCGGGGCTTGAAACCACTGGGTCACTGCTTCGGCCAGATTGGAGAGCGGTGCACGTCGGGTCGTACATTCTGGCAGCGACTCCAGAAATGTCTGACCATACCCTTTGCGCCAGAGACGGCTGTCCAGCAGAACAGCCACCCCACGGTCGCTGCTGCGCCGGATCAGCCGCCCAAAGCCCTGGCGAAAACGCAGAACTGCATCGGGCACCATGTAGTCGTTGAAGGAATCTTCGAATTCAGCGCTGCGGGCGGCGACCATCGGGTCGGTGGGAACAGCAAAGGGCAGGCGGGCGATCAGCAGACAGCGGACCTCGTCTCCAGGCAGGTCCACACCTTCCCAAAAACTGCGTGTTCCCAGCAGAACTGCCTGTTCACAGGAACGAAATTCGCGCAGCAGCCGGCTGCGTCCCCCCTGGCCATGCTGCAGGAGCGCCACCCCCATCCGTTCCAGAGGGCCCCGAATTGCATCTGCCGTGGCCCGCACTTGCTGGTAGCTGGTGAACAACACCAGTGTGCGCCCCTGGCAGGCCAGCGCAGCCGCCAGAACAGCCTGCTCGACCGCCTGTTGGTAGCGGCCTTCGTTGGGAAGCGGCATGTCCCCTGGGAGATAGAGCAAAACGTTGCGTCTGTAGTTGAAGGGGCTGTCCACCGTCGCAAGTTTGACATCCCACAGCCCCAGCCGTTCGCGCAGATAGCGAAAATTGGCCCCGATGCGCAGGGTTGCTCCGGTGAAGACCACGCTGGTTCGCTGGCGAACCAGCCCCTCTTCGATCAGATGGTTCACACTCAAAGGCGCTGCTGCCACCGTTGCCCCTGCCTCTTCGGCCCCCACTTCCAGCCAGGCGACCTGCTCGCCCTTTTGTCCGTGGGGCGCCAGCAAGAGGTCGTCCAGGTGGCGGAGAATGCCAAGCAGCTGGTCGGCGCCCGCCTGCCATTCGACGGCGGCCAGAAACGTTCGTTCGTGCTGCGCCCACTGCGCCTGCTCCATCTGGGTCGACACCGCAGCCAGCCGGTCCGCCAGACGATGCAGCGTCCGGCTGACATCGTCCCACTCGATTTCGAGGCGGCTCCACAGCGGCTGGCTGCGAATGCGGCCGTCGAGTGCGATCCGCTGCAGGTAGCTTGTTTCGCTGCGGGCCTGGTCGCTGGTGCGGGCAAACGCGTTCAACCGTGCTGTGAACTCGTGCAGCCGTGGGTCGCAGCGCCGGGCCTGCGCCGCCACATCCCCCAACAACGCCAGGATCGGCTGGCTGCGCAGATCGGCGGCGGCTCGGTAGACCCGGCCAAGCAGATCCCCGCCATCTGTCCACCGCTGCAACATCTCCCGGATTTCAGGCCAGACCGCGCGAAAGGTGAGCTGGTCTGTTGCTGCCTCTTCAAGACGGTGGGTCTCATCGACGACCAGGTGGGTGTATTCGGGCAGCAGACGGCCCGCACTGGCCAGGTCGGCCAGGAGCAGGGCATGGTTGACCACCAGAATGTGGGCGTGTTCGCTGCGTTGCTGGGCCGTCAGGTAGAAGTCGCCGTCGGGCAACCCCCAGCGAGCCCCCACAGGACGGCTGCAGCGGTCGAGCGAGCAGGCAGTGCCGTCTGAACAGATGCGCTGCCAGACGGCCCGTTCGGCGTCGCTGAAAAAGGCCAGCTCAATATCTTCGCCGGTGTGTGTCGAAGGGAGCCAGACCAACACCTTGGCCAGCACAGTCAGCTCCACCGGAGAAAGACGGTGGCTGCTCCGCCATTCATGAAAACGCCGGGTACAGAGATAGTGGCTGCGCCCCTTGAGCAGCGCCGTGCGCAGCGCCGGCAGCCCACATTCGGCAAGCAGCCTGGCCGCCTGGGGAAGGTCCTTTTCCAACAGCTGTTCTTGCAGATGAATCGTGTTGGTCGCCACCACGACGCGTCTGCCCTGGGTGACCGCCCACAGCGCAGCAGGCAGCAGATAGGCCAGACTTTTGCCTGTGCCGGTCCCTGCCTCGATCAGCAGATGGTCGCCCTGGTTGAAGGCGTCAGCAATCTGGGCAGCCATCGCAACCTTGCCGGCCCGGCGTTCAAAAGCCGGGCCAAACAGCTG
>JAPLGY010000369.1 GCA_026389955.1 Caldilinea sp.
GGCCTGCTGGGGATCTCCGCCGGCGCTGTCGGCTATGCTATCCCGGCGATCCGTCGGGTAGACAACCTGCCCGACCACAACCAGGCTTCCCCCTGACCCAGCTTTTCTGTACAACAAAGAAAGGGTTTTATGCGACCAAAACCGTCTGTCCTCCCCGATTTTATCAAGCAGCGCACCCACCCGCGCGACTATCTGAGCATCCTGCTGGCCGGTCTGGCCATGGGGAGCGCCGATGTCGTGCCTGGGGTCTCGGGAGGAACCATCGCCTTTATCGTCGGTATCTACGAGGAGCTGCTCGGCAGCATCCGCATGGTGGGCCGGCCCGTGGTCTGGCGGGCGCTGCTGCAGCTGCGTTGGAGAGAGGCCTTTCGCCTGATCAACCTGCCTTTTCTGGCGGTGCTGGGAAGCGGGATCCTCGGTGCGATCGTGGTGCTCGCCCCGGGCATCGAATGGATGCTGGTGAACCAGCCGGTGTTGATCTGGAGTTTCTTCTTCGGGCTGGTGGTGGCATCGATCGTACTGGTCGTGCCGAGAGTCAAACAATGGGCGGCCAGCCGGTGGGTGGCACTGCTGCTGGGAACCGTGGGGGCCTACTGGCTGGTCGGCCTGGTGCCGGTCCAGACCCCTGACGACTGGTGGTTTTTGATCTTCAGCGGGGCTGTGGCGATCTGTGCGATGATCCTGCCGGGAATTTCGGGGTCGTTCATTCTGGTCCTGCTGGGCAAGTACCAATTTTTTATCAATGCCATCAACACCCGCGACCTGGTCAGCCTGGCTTTGGGGGGAATCGGGGTGGTGGTTGGCCTGGTCAGCTTTGCACAGATCCTGACCTGGCTTTTTCGCCGCTACCATGACCTCACCGTGGCAGCCTTGATCGGGCTGATGATCGGCAGCCTGCGCAAGGTCTGGCCCTGGAAGGAGGTGATCGAGACAATGGTGGATCGACACGGGGATGTGGTGCCGCTGGTCGAGCGCAATTTGCTGCCCAGCGTCTCGCTCAACGGCAGCGTGAATCCCGAAGTGCTTTGGGCTGTGGGTGCGGCCCTGCTCGGGATCGTCGTGCTCTTTGGCGTCGAATGGATCGCCACCCGACGCCGCTGAAACGACAAACACAGGTGTCTGTTTTGGGGAAGAGATCTTCCCCAAAACAGACACCTGCGGGGCCAGTTCAGCTCCCCAGCCCCGCCGCAGCGCGCAGCGCATCGGCGGGGCCTGTCTCCTCCCAAGGCAACTGAATGTCGTCGCGGCCAAAGTGGCCGTAGGCAGCCGTCTGCCGGTAGATGGGCCGCCGCAGGTTGAGATCCCGAATGATGGCACCCGGGCGCAGGTCGAAATGCTGTTCGATCAGCTTGCCGATCTGCTCGTCGGCAATCCGACCGGTGCCAAAGGTTTCAACGTTGATGCTCAGCGGCTGGGCCACACCGATGGCGTAGGCCAGTTGGATTTCACAACGTTGGGCCAGGCCCGCAGCCACGATGTTCTTGGCCACCCAGCGGGCTGCATAGGCTGCGCTGCGGTCGACTTTGGTGCAGTCCTTGCCAGAAAAAGCGCCCCCCCCATGGCGGCCCATCCCCCCGTAGCTGTCGACGATAATTTTGCGACCGGTCAGCCCGGCGTCCCCCATCGGCCCGCCCACGACAAAACGACCGGTCGGATTGGTGTAGATGATCAGGTCGCGGTCGACCAGCGCTGCAGGCAGGACCGGGTCGATCACATGTTCGATCAGCGCCTGACGGATCGCGCTCTGGGTGATCTCGGGGTCGTGCTGCGTGCTGATCAGCACGGTATGAATACGCTTGGGTTTGCCGTAGGCATATTCGACAGTGACCTGTGTCTTGCCGTCGGGGCGCAGCCAGGGCAGGATGGCCTGTTTGCGCACTTCGCTCAGCCGCCGGGCCAGCTTGTGGGCCAGGTAGATCGGCATCGGCATCAAGGTGGGCGTCTCGTTGCAGGCAAACCCAAACATCATCCCCTGGTCGCCGGCGCCCACCCCCTCGATGGCGTCCCGCTGGTGATCCATCGAACCGCTCTTGAAGTCTTTGGCCTGATCGACAAAGCCTGTTTTGATGGCCGTCTCGCAGGCCACGCGCGCCTGGGGGTCCTGGGCAAAAATGGCGTCGAGTACAGCGTCGCTGATCTGGTCGCACATCTTGTCCGGATGGCCTTCGGTCACAGACTCGCTGGTGAACAAAAGGCTGGGCGATGTCATAAATGTCGTCATGGGTTGCTTCTCCGTTGATTTTAGTGGCCTGTACCCAGGCTCCATTCGTTCAGGTAAGCTTGTTGCTCGGAGGTCAGCACGTCGATTTCGACCCCCATCGCCTTGAGTTTGAGATAGGCGATCTGCTGGTCGATGGCTTTGGGGACATCGTAGACCTGACCTTTGAGTTCGCCGCCGTGCTTGAGCATATACTCAGCAGCCAGCGCCTGGTTGGCAAAGCTCATGTCCATCACGGCGCTCGGATGTCCTTCCGCCGCGGCCAGGTTGACCAGACGGCCCTCCCCGGCCACATAGAGGCGGCGCCCGTCGGTCAGCGCATACTCGTCGAGGAAATCGCGCACGCGGGTGATCTTGGTGCTCATCTTTTCGAGCGCCTTGAGGTTGATCTCCACGTCGAAATGCCCGCTGTTGGAGAGAATGGCACCGTCAGGCATCAGCTCCATGTGGCGCTGGTCGAAGACGTGGATGTCGCCGGTCGCGCTGCAGAAGATATGGCCGACCTTGGCCGCTTCCAACATCGGCATGACCCGGAAGCCGTCCATCACGGCCTCCAGCGCTTTGAGTGGCTCGACCTCGGTGACAATCACATTGGCCCCCATCCCGCGCGCCCGCATTGCAATGCCCTTGCTGCACCACCCGTAGCCGCCGACGACGAAGTTTTTGCCCGCCAGCAGAACATTGGTGGCACGGATGATGCCGTCGATCGTGCTCTGGCCGGTGCCGTAGCGGTTGTCAAAAAAATGTTTGGTCTGGGCGTCGTTGACAGCCACCACCGGAAAGGCCAGTTTGCCGGCTGCTGCCATGGCCCGCAGCCGGATCACACCGGTCGTGGTCTCCTCCGTGCCCCCCACCACCGTGTCGAGCAGGTTGCTGCGCTGGGTATGCAGCATGGCCACCAGATCCATCCCGTCGTCCATGGTGATGTGGGGCTGGATGTCGAGCACGCTGTTGAGGTGGCTGTTGTACTGGGCGGTCGTCTCCCCCTTGATGGCAAAGACCGGCATCTCGTAGTAGGCCACAAGCGCAGCGGCAATGTCGTCCTGGGTGCTCAGCGGGTTGGAGGCGGCCAGAGCCACCTCGGCCCCCCCAGCAATCAGCACACGCATCAGGTTGGCCGTCTCCGCCGTCACATGCATGGCTGCAGCCATCCGGATGCCTTTGAACGGCTGCTCTTTTTTGAAGCGTTCTTCGATCAGATCGAGCACCGGCATCTCTTTGGCCGCCCACTGCATGCGGAACCGCCCGCGTTCCGCCAGCTGGATATCGGCGATATCATGAGGTCGTTCTTGGTGGGTGATAGTCATCATTTTTCTCCGTAACTAAATAAAAAAGACAGCAGCATGGGGGCGCTCCACATTCGGAGCGCTACCCTCCACCACACCGGCTGTCTATACCAACAAAGTCACCCTGCGGTGCGCGCAAGGTCGCCGTCCCTTCAAAATAGCCACAGTGGATGGCGAAGCCGCTGCGGCGATAGATTCGCTCCGCTGCACGGTTGCGCTGATCCACATTGAGCACGATCGTCGTGATGCAGCTCGCCCGCAGCTGCGCAACCAGCAGCCCCAGAAGCGCTGTCGCCAGCCCCTGGCCGCGACAGTCGGGTCATGCGTCCCCCCGATCGCCGCCAGCCTGCCGTCCGCATCCACCGCTGCATAAAAAGGCCCCAGCTCCAGCTGGTGGGCAGCAAATGCATCCGGTGTAAAAGGGCCACCGTGCGCAAACAGCGCTTCGACCGCGGAGAGATCGACCTGCTTCAGCGGGCGAAAGTGATAGCCCGCCGGCAGCGAGACGACTGGCTGCGGGCCGACCAGCACCATTCGCCACATTGGGCGCAGCTCGCCCCACTCCCAATGCCACGCCAGCCCGGGCAGATGCTCAGGCAGGACACTCAAATAGACTGCGTCGGGCAACCTCTGTCCTTTCAACGCAGCCGCAACCCCCGCCGAGGAGCCGGCGGCAAAGAGCACAGGCGGCGCCAGGCCGTCGAAGAACAGCACGACGCCAGGTTCGTCCTCCTGCGCGGAGAGCAGCCAGCGGCAGTAAGGAGCCAGCTGCGGCTGCTGGTCTGCCAGCGCATAGGCGGACCAGACCGGGTCTGCACACAAAATCGACATACACCGAGCCCCCCCTGCAGCATCTTCTGCTGCAGCCGTCCTCCCGCTCATCGTTCTGTGTACACAGGGGAGGCCGACACAGGGGAAACAAAGAGCGCCTGCAGGCAGGACTCCTGCCCATAATTCTCCGTGTAGCGCTCTACGAATTCTTCAGGGGTAAACCGATGCGTGGTGGTCCCCCGCTGTTCCAGGGCGTAGGCACCGCAGAGAGACGCCACCCGTCCGGCCACCTCCCAAGGAAGCGCTGCCAGCAGAGCCGCAAAAAGCCCACCCCGGTACGCGTCGCCGGCGCCGGTCGGGTCGACCGCACGTTCGACACGCGCGGCGGGCACCTCCAACAGGGTCTCTTCGACATAGATGCGGCTGCCCTCCTTGCCGAGCGTATTGACCAGCACCTTCACCTCAAAGCGCAGCTGATCCAGCGACCATCCAGTTTTGTTGAGAATCATCGCCAGCTCATATTCGTTGCAGAGCAGGTAGGTGGCCCCTGGGATGCTCTCCAGCAGATCTGCGCCGCTCAGCCGGGCGATCTGCTGGCTGGGGTCGTAGCCGTAGGGGATGCCCAGCCGACGGCACTCCTGGGTGTAGGCCAGCATCGCCCCGGGGTCGTTGGGGCTGACCAGCACGGCCTGGGCGTCGTGCAGACCGCGAGCGGCCAGGCTGTAGTTGCGGGCATGCGCCATGGCCCCGGTGTAGAAGATGGCAATTTGGTTGTGTTCCTGGTCGCTGCCGACAAAAAACGAAGCCGTAAATTCATCGGCGATCTCCACAACGTGGTCGGTGCGCAGCCCGTGCGTTTCCATCCAGCGTCGATAGTCGCCAAAATCCTGGCCGACAGTCGCCAGCACGACCGGGTCAGCGCCGAGCAGTTTCATGGTGTAGGCAATATTGGCCGCCACACCGCCCCGTTCTTTGCGCATCGACTCGGCCAGAAAGCTGAGGCTGATCTTGTCAAGCTGGTCAGGCAGAATCTGCTCGCGGTACAACCCCGGATAAAACATCAGATAGTCGTAGGCCACCGAGCCTGTGATCACAAAAGACATATTTTTGCTCCTCTAGCCTAAACGGTCTCCATTCCCAGGGAGAGAGATAACTCCTTTGGGAGGTTCATGAAAAGCCAGCCGTTCCAGCAGGGTGGAGGCATCCTCGCTGACAATGAAAAGCTGGCGATGCAGCGGTCGCACAAACCCTTCTTTGACCGCCTGGTCGACCCAGAGCAGCAGCGGGTCAAAATAGTTGTTGACATTGTAGATCCCGATCGGCTTGCGCTGAATCCCGAGCTGTCCCCAGGTGAGGGTCTCAAACAGCTCGTCAAGTGTGCCGTAGCCGCCGGGCATGGCGACAAACGCATCGGCCTCGCGCGCCATCCGTGCTTTGCGTTCATGCATGCTGTCCACCACGACGGTTTCGCCGATCGGTTCGCCGGCCACCTCTCGTGGGGCCAGCACCCCTGGGATGACGCCGAACACGTCGCCGCCGCGGTCGAAGACCGTGCGGGCCAGCACCCCCATCAGGCCAATGCTGCCGGCCCCGTAGACCAGACGTAGCCCCCGCCGCACCAGCTCTCGCCCCAGCGTTTCGGCGGCCTGCCGGTAGACAGCCTTGGTGCCCAGGCTCGACCCGCAGTAGACACAGATGCTGCGCAGCTGGTTCATTGCGCAACGCCTCCTCCGCCCGGCGCCTCTCTGCGCTGGCGACGCTGTGCGCCAATGCGCACCTCTGCGGCGGCCTTGGCCCGGCGCAGGCTGACATCAAAGGGGGGATAACAGACCCCCTCTTCGGTCACGATGGCCGTCAGATAGCGGTGAGGCGTCACGTCAAAGGCGGGGTTGTAGACCGGCACACCGTCGGGGGCAATCGCAACCCCGTCGATGTGCGTGACCTCTTCGCTGCTGCGCTCCTCGATCGGGATCTGATCTCCGTCGGCCAGAGTCAGGTCCACCGTGCTGGTCGGCACCACTGCATAGACCGGGATCCGGTTCTCGCACGCCACAACCGCCAGCTTGTAGGTCCCAATCTTGTTGGCGACATCCCCGTTGGCTGCAACCCGGTCAGCCCCGAAAAGCACAGCATCTACCTGACCGGTGCGCATCAGGTGGCCGGCACTGTTGTCAGCGATCAGATGCATCGGGATGCCAGCCCGCAGCAACTCCCACGCGGTCAGCCGGGCCCCTTGCAGGCGGGGTCGGGTCTCATCGACCCAGACATGGACGCGCTTGCCCTGCTCGGCACAGGCGTAGACCACGCCCAGCGCAGTGCCAAAATCGACCGTGGCCAGCGCCCCCGTGTTGCAGTGGTGCAGCAGATTGGCGCCGTCGGCGATCAAGGCCGCCCCATGAAACCCCATGCGGCGGTTGATGGCCACATCTTCTTCGGCAATGGCGTGTGCTTCGTCCAGCAGAAGCTCTTGCAGCACAACAACCGATGGAGAAGTCACCTGCTCGGCGACGTCCAGCATGCGCGCCGTAGCCCAGCTGAGGTTGACTGCGGTCGGCCGCGCACCGTCCAGCAAGGCCTTGGCCCGGCGCAGATCCGCAAGCAGCCCGGCGGTGTCGTGCGCCGGGCTGCTTTGCGCGGCCAGCACCATCGCATACGCGCCCGCCGCTCCGATCGCCGGAGCCCCTCGCACCACCATCGTCTGGATCGCCTCGGCGACCGCTGCGACGGTCGTATAGCGGTTCACCGCAAATGTGCCAGGCAACAGCCGCTGATCGATCAGCATGACCTGCCGGTTTTCCCAAAAGACTGCCCGTACCGATTGGTTTGTCATGGCACCCACCCTACAACAAAAAGCGCCTTCCTGTTTTGAGCAGGAAGGCGCTTGATCGATTGGACCCAAGGAACCCACCTGCTCGACTGACGATCGATGGTTCGAAAAAGACCTGTTCTTTCTAAAGCGCCAGGACTTTTTCTCACTACAACCGAAAACCGGGACTCCAGCGGGTTGTCGAGGCGTTTCTGCCTCGATTCACTTGGCTGCACCTTGCTGCAGCCTGTATCTGAGAAATCTATCCAAAAACAATAGCATAGCCAAGATGCCCTGTCAAACTTCTGGATTTCGCGATTTCGCAGGGTCTCCTTCACGAGGAGGGCAGGTTTTTGGCAGCGTTCCCCATCTGGTCAAAGCGTCCGTTAAGGACGGCGGCACGAACTGGCAGCAGGTTTTCGGCGCCTTGCCGGGACCAGCGCATGCCAGGACCGCTGAAGCGAGCCTTGAACTGCTTTGCGCCGCTTTCGACCATACCACTGCCGATGGGCCATTCTTCTTCGCGCATCTCGATGTAGTTCATACGCTGATGGTGGGTACGAAAATCGCCTGCCGCCGTGTTGAGTTGCTCTGCGTTGACAGCCCCTTTGCGTGCGGTCTTCTCCAATTCGTCGGCAATCTTGTCGGCGTGCCACTGATATCGCCACGTTCAATCGCCAGCCCTCCTATACGGCTTTCAATCAAACGCTTCTTTCCACCCTTGTAGCGCATCTCTGCACTGCACTTCTCGCATGTTGGCGTC
>JAPLGY010000256.1 GCA_026389955.1 Caldilinea sp.
TGTGCCGTCTTTCCCCCCGGAGACAATCTGCAATCCATCCGGGCTGAAGTCCAAAGAGTAAACCTTACCGACATGGCCGTCCAGCGGTGTGAGCTGTATGCCACTGGCCACCTCCCAGATGCGAACAGTGCCGTCTTTCCCCCCGGAGATAATCTGCAATCCATCCGGGCTGAACCCCACGGCGCTGACTTCGCCCTCATGGCCGTCCAGCTGCGCCACCTGCTGACCACCGGCCACCTCCCAGACGCGCACTGTATCACCGCCGGAGACGATCTGCTCCCCATCCGGGCTGAACCCCACAGCACTGACCTTGCCCTCATGGCCGTCCAGCTGCGCCACCTGCTGGCCGCTGGCCACCTCCCAGATGCGGAGAGTGCCATCTTCGCCGCCGGAGACGATCCGCTGCCCATTCGGGCTAAAATTCAGGGCGGTCACAGCGCCGATATGGTTGAAGAAAAGCTGCTGCGGCTGCAGATCAGCTGCATTCCAGATGCGCACCGTGCCGTCTTCTCCACCTGAAACAATCGTCTGCCCATTTGGGCTGAAGTCTACACTGGAGACCCCTCCTTGATGACGGCGCTGCGGAGAGGGGATGACGATGCGCAAACGAGCATTGTCTGTTGCGGTGCGAAGGGCCGTGGAGATGGTGGAGCTTTCGCTGAGGAGAGCAGCATCCCGGGCCAGGATCAGCGCCAGATCGCCGAACTGCTTGTCAGCACGAAGGAGAAGTTGACTTTGTCCGGCCAGGTTTTCAGCAAAGCTGCGGCGGGCAGCATTCTGGGCAATTTCCGTCTGTTGTTTGGTTTCTTCTGCATTTTTCTGCGCTTCTTGGGTCTGCTGCCAGGCCAGACCGGCGGCAATCAGGGCAAAAACAGCGATCACGATTGCAGCCACGGCCAACAGACGAATGCGTCGATTTTGCTGCTGCTCTCGCTCGGCGGCCCTCTCTGCACTCTTGCATGCATTCAGAAATTCTTGCTCGGTCTTCTCCAGCGGCTCTGTCTGCGCCTCAGCCCAGGCTGCTGCCTCGGCCAGCACTTCCCCGCGCAGCAGAAGCCCATCCGAGCGCCCCTGCTCATTCCACAGCGCAGCTTGACGCTGCAAGGTGCTCAGGTGCTGGACGAACCAGGCTGCGTTGTCGGCTCGAATCGGCTCCACAAAACGGTCATGCACCAACTCGATCCAGGTATTGCCGCCGCGAACCTCCCCACGCACCAGGAAGCGTTTTTGCAGGGCGCGCACCACGCTGTTGGGCAGGCCAGCAGTTTCGGTTTCACCTTGCTGCACCAGCCCGCGCGTCCCGGCAGCGGTGATCAGCGACGCGTCGAACCAGGAACGCACCCGACGCTCGCTGACCCCTTTTACAGCCGGGTCGGCCAACACCAGCGCCAAGGTTGCCCCATAAAACTCCTTGAGCGCCTGCTCCACATCTCCCGCCGCAGTCAGATTCTCCGCAGTGATCAGAAGTGCTTCATGGGCAGTCTGTCGTTCTGAAGCGTCTTTTGCCAGCTTTTCCCACAACTGGTAGCAGACCACCTGCAGCTGCACCGGCTCGACATACTGGCCGAGCACGCCCATACGCTCCATGTAGAAGCGGGCGCGCAGCCGGTTGAAAACCAGTGGCGCATACGGGTCGAGCGCAGCTACGTAGTCATCGCGCAGAACCAGCACCACCCACAGATTGGGGTCAGCTTGTATGGCCGCATCCAGCTGCCGAAAAAACGCCTCCCGCTCCTGCCAGCGGCCCGGATGGCTGGTGATGATCTCCTCAAACTGGTCGAGGATCAGGGCGTAGCGTTGTCTGCCAGGCGCAGCGGGCGTCGCACCGGCGTCGTAGACCCAACCCTTGCGCGTTTGCCCTTCCAGGCCGGGCACGTTCTGCCGGGTCAGACGGGCCAGGAAGTCGACCAGGGAGACGTGGGCCAGCCGACTGGCGTCGTCTCCTTCATCCACGCTGAGCAGCAGGTTGCAGACAAAGATGTTCTCCACCTGCCCCATCTCTGCAGGCAGATCGCCGCTGACACGCCCTACGGGCAACACAACAAAATTCTTCTCCTCCTGCAGCCGGGGAATGAGGCGGGTGTGCAAAAGCGAACTTTTGCCCGCACCAGATTGGGCGTAGAAAAGCAGCAGCCGTTCCGACAACACCCAGGCCAGCAGATCGCGCGCCTCACTTTCACGGCCAAAGAAAAGAGTGTGCTGCTCGTAGGCAAAGGTGCTGGGCCCGACGTAGGGATTGGCAGACTGGAAGATTGGGGGATCAGAAAAGGGGGTCATGGCGGGTACAGCTTCTTGGTATATTCGTCCAGACTGCCCCAGTAAATGTCAAAACGTGCTTCCTGAGCCAGATAGTTTTGTAGATATCTCTCTTGTATGGCCCGTTCTTCAGGGAGCAGCTGCAGCACGCAGGTGCCACGGCGCCCATACCCCTGTCCGGTCTGGCGAATCAATCCATAATAGAGACCGCGGAAGGCCCAGCTGTCCAGCCGGAAGCCCAACAACACGACGTCGTCCGCCAGCGCGCCCCGCACCAGAGAGGGCAGCCGGTCAGCAGTATTCTTGCCGCGCCCTTCAGCCAGATTGACCAACATCTCCAGATGGTCGTCTTCGCTCAAAGCCAGGGAACCGGGCAAGGCAGCACCGCTTTGTGGGTGGACATCCAGCCCGCAGAGGTGATAGACCAGAGGCTGCTGCTCGCTGGGCCGGTATTCGTCGGGAATCCGCCAGAGATCCATATCCGGCGCTTCTATCGGTCCTCGCCAGCGGCACATCTTGGTCAGTGGAGTTTTGCCGGCCTTGCGCAGGGCATTTTCCAAAAAAGTGCTGGCGCTGAGGGTCAGATAGATCTTGAAAGGCAGATTGTCCAGCCTTTGCAAAGGCTGCGTCTGGGACATATCAAAGCGGGGATAGCCCAACAAGTTGGCAAAGGCTGTGACACCCACCTGGTCGACCTGGTCGCTCGCTTCACGCAAGGTTTCTGGAGGCACCCCTGCGGTCTCTGCCTCCCGATAAATGTGGTTTTTCAAACACTCCAGATAGAAAGTTTTGCAGTCAGCGTCGTTGCTGTGGTTGGTGTAGCGATCATAATTGGCAAGCTGGCCGATGTCGGGCAAGGTGCCAAGATAGGGATAGCTTACTTTCTCGGCGTAGAAACGCTTGAAACGTTCGTGTTCAAAGAGCGCCAGGTCAAAAAGAGCGCTGTGGCTGAGAATGGGCAAGGCATTGCCGTCGCGCACCTGCTGGGGGATGCTGGCGGCAACAGGCTGCTCATGGTCGCCCCAAATAGGCATCGGTGAAACCTCCTACAAGAGTCAGCAATCCACAGGCACTTTTTGTGCAATGCAAAGATTTGTGGTGCATGGCGCTCCTCGGTTGTCGGAGCAGGGTACCTAATATCCTAGCGGGCTTGGCAAAAAATGTCAAATGCACTTTTTGAGCCCATTCTTCAAAGCAACGACGCATCTTTGCTGTGTGGCTTTCATGTCGTTGCGTCAACCCATGTCGCTTTTGAAGCGCTCTTCCTCTCGGGTGCGCCCTCCCACCGGCTCGTCGGCGTCCCCGTCACTCGAGTGCTTGCCTATCCATTCTCGCCCATGTTGCAGCGCGCAACATCAATGTATGCCCTGGGCAGATCTTTTATGGAACTCTTTCCGGGTGCATGACGACGCGGAAACCGAGCCGGCGAACTTTGCTGGTCGACAGGGAGTTGCCGCGCAGCGTGCAGGGCAGAGCGTCCGGCTGCGTGCTGGATGAGCCGCCGCGATGCACCATCCGGCTAAGTGGAGGCAGTTTGGCCGGGTCGGTGATCTCGTGCTCGTCGATCGAATTATAGGGGTCGGGCTTTGTTGGCTGCGTTCCCCAGCGGGAACGCGTCCACTGCTGCACAGCTTCCGGCACCCCTTGCAGCATATTTGCTGCCTCCAGTGTGCGACACATGCATTCCCACTCCGCCTCGCTGGGCAGCGTGTAGCGGCGTCCTGTACTTGCACTCAGCCATGCACAGTAGGCCATTGCATCGTGCCAGTCCACATCGACCACAGATTGATCATTCGCGAATGGTTCACGGTTGATCCACCCCCGCAGCGGTGCCCGGTGTTCGGGTCTGTCCCGGAGGAACGCAGCATATTCGCCCATGGTGACGGGCTGTCTGCCGATGCAAAAATCAGGCAGATGGACGCTTTGCTGTGGCTGCTCGGCTGCAGCAGGATCGGCGCTGTCCATCAGAAAAGTCCTCCCGTCGATCCACACGGTCTCGGGCTCGAAAGGTTTTCGTTCAAAGCGGGGCTTGTCGAGCAGCATGCGGTTGTCGTCGGAGCGGCTGAAAAAGACGGGCGTACCCCACTCTGGGCTGCCATCCAGCCCGTAGATGGCCTTGCGTGCCTCGCTGACCGCGGCCTCGATGGGGCATCCCTCTGCCAGTGCCCGGTAGAACGCCTGGCTGAGGGCGATCGCAGCGCGATCGGTGACCGGGAACTGCATGGCCAGCACTGCAGGCAGGCCTTGTTTCACCAACTGCTGCGCCACACCTGCAAAGGAGTCGCTGCGGCCACCTCGTGCGCCCTCGCAGGCGTTGAGAAAAATCAGCCGCAAGCTCTCCTTGCTGTCTTGCAGCAAGACTTTGAAACGCTCCGCCGGCATCCATGTCGGCTGCCCGGCCTCGTCTTCGAAGATCAAGCCGCCTTGAGCCTTTTCGTCAAAATAGCCGTGGCCAATGAAATGAAGCACATGAACGGCCCCCTGTCGCAGCCGGGTTTGCAGGGCAGACCAGATGGCAGGTACCCGCTCCAGGCGCACCTGATGCGTGCCCAGGCCAGCTGCGGCCTGCTGCAAACGCGTCCATTCTTCTTCCACCGCCAGGGACGGCATCCCAGCCGGGTTGGAGAGAACAGCCAGCACGGTCAGCGGCGGCGGCAGCAACTTTATGGCTGCGGCATGGGGCACCTCCAGATAGCGTATCAGAGGCGTCCTGACAGAAAGGGCCAGAAAGCCGCCCAGCTCCGGCGCATAGAGGTACTCCCAGGGCAAGTCGGCCAGCATAGGCAGCCGGTCGTCAATGCGCAGCCGGATTCGCAGGCCGGCTTTGTGGTGTTGGGCCTTGTCCAGACTGCGGCGCAGGCAGTCGCCTACAGCGCCGCCAAATGCAGCCTGATAGAGTTGGGTGCCCAGGGAACATAGATCATCGGAGTCTGCTTGTTCGGCAGAACCAAGAGAACGGCTGGCGTCCAGCGCCTGCCAGAGGCTGGCGATCCTCTGTTCGTTGGCAAAGGGCAGCGTAAAGCTGGCGCGGGCCTCTCCAACAGGAGAACGGATGACCACAGCATCATAGCTGTCGTGCTGACTCGGTTGGATGCGCAAATCGAAGGTTTCGTAGTGCATGGCGGTTTTGGATGGGTAGTATACTTGACCCCAATGTCAAGACCAAAAACTGCCCAAACTAAAGTATAGACCTTCGCTGGCGTCCGATAGGCCAGGCTCTGATGGAACCTTCCATGTGCTTCTTTGAGTATACATTCTCACTTAAGCCATTGGTCTAGTGTTCGGGGTCAAGTATACTGCTGGCAGAGCATACCCGTTGAACCGTCTTGACTGCACGCAAAAGGAGACCCCAACATGGCCTGGAACCAGCTGCTGACCAATCTGCGCGATGTGCTCGCCGATCTTTACTATACCCAGGAACTGGCGCGACGGGTGATCGAAGCGGCAGAGCTGAAGCCAGCCTTCATCGACATGGAAGGCGACTCGATCACGCGCTGGCACAATATTCTGCGTGAGGCGGATCGCCGCAACAAGGTCGCGGCCATCGTGCAGGTCGCCTACGGCGAATATCCTGAAAACAATTGGCTGGCCGCCGCGGCCAAAGACGATCTCTGGGTGATCAGCGGCGCAGACATCAAAAAGGCCGCCTGGCAGGGCGAAGCGAACGCAGCACAGCTCGAGAAACTCATGGGCGACAAGAGCACGCTCATGCCCATCCACTTCCTGGAGGTCGGCCTGGAGCGTGCTCGCTCGGTCGTCAAGGTGGTGCAGCCGGCCGGCAGCGGCTCCGGCTTTCTGCTGCCAGGCAATCTGCTCGTCACCAACCACCACGTGCTGCCGTCGCCGGAGATTGCACGCACGGCCACGATCCTCTGCAACTACCAGAAGACAAGCGACGGGCTGGACGCGCCGACCGAACGTTTTTCGCTTGCGCCCGATGCGCCGCACGGCCTCTTTCACACGTCGAAGGAACACGACTGGACAATCGTCCGGGTGGCCGATGACGCCAATGCCCGCTACGGCGCGCTGACGCTGCGGCGCAAGGGCACACAGAAAGACGCCCACGTCAACATCATCCAGCATCCGGGCGGCGGACCGAAACAGATTGCGCTCTACCACAACCTCGTCACCTACGCCGACCACAACCTCGTGCAGTATCTGACCGACACGCTGCCCGGCTCCTCCGGCTCGCCGGTCTTTGACGATGACTGGGAGGTGGTGGCGCTGCACCACAGCGGCGGCTGGCTGCGCGAACCGGGCGTCAAGCTGGCCTGCTACCGCAACGAAGGCATCGCCGTCGATAAGGTGATCGACGCACTCGAAACACACGGTCTGCTGACACAGTGACGGGAGAGCCCATCCCCCGTTCTAAATTCATGCTGACTCTACCGTTCTCTTGGACCTGGCCAAACCTCT
>JAPLGY010000404.1 GCA_026389955.1 Caldilinea sp.
AAACAGCTAGATTTTTTGCAGACTGGCCTGGGACCCAGGGGGAGGTTTGAGACGGACAATCGGTATCAGCTGGACTTTCACAGCGAAGCGACCACCCGCCAGCTCTCTTTTGATCTCGACGTGTTGTTGCGGGCCCTGAGCCATCGTGAGGTCGCCAATTCGACGCCGTCCATGCGCGAGACCCTGGAGCTGGCCGACCAGTTGGCTGTGCGGGCGCTGCTGCCAGCGGTGCGTCATGGGCTGGCCCAGCCTGCGGCGCTGCTCACCTATTTCCAGAAATCCCCGACGATCCGTCTGATCCCGTATGTGCCGCTGGCGGCGATCGGGGTCGACTTCAGCGCGCCGGGCGACCCGTCGCGTCTGCTGGCTGTGGCCCACGAAGTCGGGCACCACGTCTACCGCCAGCTGACGGTCAACTACGCGGCGCAGCTCGACACCCAGATCGAGGCGATGGCCAGCCCGGCGGCGGAGGGCATGGCTGGCCGCTGGCCGGCGTGGCTGCTGGCCTGGGAGGAAGAAATTTTTGCCGACAGCTACGCTGCGCTGGTGGCTGGGCCCGCTGCGGCGCTGGGGTTGCAGCAGCTGATTGCCACAGGCCGGCGGACAGGGCTGGCCGAAGAGGACGGTGTGCACCCGGTCGACCTGTTGCGTCCGCAGATTCTGCACACGACCCTCAAGCTCCTGGCCGAGCAGGGGGCGCCAGGGCAGCAGCGTTCGGCGCTGTGGGCATCTGTGAAGGCGCTGGAGAGCACCTGGCAGCTGCAGCTTTCAGCTGCTTCTGCGCCCGAAGCGTTCGAAGCGGGCGGCGCGGTGATCGGTGTTCAGGAGGGGGGGGCGCAGCTGCGGGCATTTGTCGCCGAGCTGCTGGGCAGTGTGTTGGCCCCCCTGCTGCGCGACGAAGCGCATTGCCCCTGGAGTGTGGGGGCCGAAGTGCCGTCGCACGCGCTGGCGGCCAGTCTGGATCAGTTCAGCAGCTTTTGTGCGGCACAGGCTGGCCAGCCCCTGCCGGAGCTGGCCCTGGACGAGGTGCAGCAGGGGGTCGGCGTTGTTCGTTTCCCGGGCATCGACTGGGGGGCTGTGCGCCGCGTGGGCGAGGTCGACGATGCGACGCTGGCAGCGCTGCGCGAGCGCGGCCTGGCCGGTGAAGCGCTCCAGGCCGACGAGTGGAAGGCGGTCTTTTTGGCAGGAGACTGGACGACCCAAGAGGGGGGCAGCGGCATCAAACCGCCGGTCCGCCGCATGCGTGGCAATTCCTGGTGGCTGACCTATGTGCCGCCGGTGCAGCCCCCAAGACGGGTCGTCGTCCCCTAGCTGCCGACTCTGGCCCTCTGCATACAACAAAAAGCCGGGCAGAACGCCCGGCTTTTTGTTGTATGCAGGGGGCCAGATGCTGTCTACGGCCGGGTCATCGTCGACACATCGCCGCCGACATCCTCGATGCTGTCATACAGGGTCTGAAGGATATACATCCCGTTGTGCACAAAAGCGCCAGGATCCTTGCCCGAGTACTGGTAATTGTACGCGGCGCGCAGCAGACGCGGGGTCCAGGCGGCGAAGCGGTTGTCTCCGTTCACCTCTTCTTCGTCTGTCTCTCCGTTGCCGTTGCTGTCGACAAAGAAGTAGGGATAGGCGTTGCCGTCGTACAGCACAGCAGCGCCGACCTCTTCAGCGGAGTAGGCCTGCATCGCTGCGTAGAGCTCCTCTCGCATGTGCTCGATCTCGTAGTAAAGCCCTTCTTCGTCGTCGCCGTCGCCGTCGAAGTCGGTGAAGTTGTAGCGGATGTCTTGCAGGGAGAGGCCGTCTTCCAGTTCTTCGTGGCATTCGGCGCAGGCTTCTTCGTCGACCTCCAGCCCATGGACGCTGTGGCAGTCGGCGCACTGGTTCATCTCGCCTTCGCCGTGGTCAAAGAAGCCAACATACTCTTTGTCGGCGTACTCGTAGGCCCCTTTGGCCTCGGTGCCCCAGCGTGTGGCGCCTGCAGAGAAGTAGTGTGGGTTGAGGAAGCGCAGACCCTCAGCCTGGTCGTCAGGGCCGGCGTCGCCGATCAGGCGGTCGACGCTTACCGTCGACTCACGTCCCTGGTGGCAGTTCATGCACAGGTTTGTGCCGGGGTCGCCGCTGTCGATGGTGGCGCCGCTGGGGAATTTCACAGCACCGGCCTCGTGCAGGGTGAACTCTGCCAGATCGTTGTGGCAGGTGGCACACTGGAGCCCGTTGGAGGGTTCCGCCGAGATGTTCACGCCTTCTTCCAGATAAAGCGGCAGGCCGCTGGCAGAGTGGCACTTGGCACAGTTGCCCGGCACAGCGCCGTCCTCGTCCCAGTGGCGGAATGCCTCTTCGGAGCCGGCGAAGTGGCCGGCGTCGATGCGGCGCATGGCGCTCATGTCGACCTGCTCGCTCAGCACCTCGTTCAGACTGGCTGTCGAATCGTAGAGCAGCTCGATGATGTACTTGCCGCCGTGCACGTAGGCGCCCGGGTCCTTGCGGGAGGTCTGGTAGTTGTAGGCAGCCTGCAGGAGACGTGGTGTCCAGGAGGCATAGCGGTTGTCGCCGTTGATCTCCTCTTCTTCGAGGTCCCCGTTGCCATTCGTGTCGTAGAAGAAATAGGGATGTGCTTCTGCGCTGTAGCCGATCGGCATGCCGGCGATCTCGTCGGCGTAGGCCTGAATATTGGCGAACAGGGTTTCCTGCAACCCGGCCAGTTCGTAGTAGATGCCTTCTTCGACGTCGCCATTGCCGTTGTAGTCGACCGCCGAACCGGCCATCCGGACCTCGCGGAGATCTTCCACGGACTCGACGTCGGTGTGGCACTCGACGCAGCCTTCCAGATCCAGCGCCAGCGTGTGCGGCTGGTGGCAGTCGATGCAGGTCTCATACCCTTCGACATGGGCAAACATCGCATCGTAGCTGTTGCCGTCGTACTCGTATCCGCCCTTGGCCAGCGTGCCATATTTGGTGGCAGCAGCGGCGTAGTAGTGGATGTTGAGGAAGGTCAGCTGCTCGCTGACTGTATCGGCGTCCACGGCGGCTTCGGCGATGGCGTTGTTGACACTCACGGTCGACTGGCGGCCCTGGTGGCACTCCATACAGCGTGCCTCGTCTCCCACACCGGTAATTTCGAGCCCGGAAGGCATGACGACGCTTTCTTTGTCGACGGTCACACCGTTGTGGCAGGCGACGCAATCGACCACAGTGCCGATCGCGTGCGGAACATCGACTTTGCCCGCTTCGCTGCCGTCAGCGCCCAGAAAATCCTGGTAGCCGGTGCTGCTGTGACATTTCGCACAGTTTTCCGGCACCTCCTGGGTCTCGCTGTCGTCCCAGTTGCGGAAGGCCGGTGCAGTCTGGTCGGCGTGGGGCGAAGCCATCCATTCCTCCAGAAATGGCACTTGAACGGGCGCCGGTTCGGCGGGCTCGTCCTGCGCTGGCGGCAGTGCAAGCGCTGTACCTGCGGCCAGCAGCACGAGCAGTGCTGCGGCCAGCAGTGCCAATGTCATGGTTCGACTTGTTCTCACTTGGTTACCCTCCCTTCGGAGATACTTGCGTCCTCAAGACAGGACGCCAAAAAAAAAGAAAATAACGCGCTGTCTGTTAGGGCCCGTCCTTCCTTTTCTTTGGCAGTTTTTTCAGCCATTCTGACAATTCAGACACACTGCTCCCGCTCCAGAGCACACAGCCCCAGGGCTGGGCAGCAGAAGATCTCACTGCCCAGCCCTGGGGCTGTCAATGCCCCTCTTCAGGTATCGGAGTCGCCGGCAGGAACACCTCGACCCGCGGCACCGTCGCGATCGCCGTCTGTTCGTAGGTGACAAAGAAATAGAGGCCTACCAACAGCAGCGCCGTGACGACTGCAGCCACCGGCACAAAAATTTGTTGGCGCCGGCGCAGAGAGACCGCATCTGCGCCGGTCTCTACCCGACCCTGCCCGATCGCCTCCAACTCGAGCGCATGCTCCTCTTCCATCTCGGCATGGCTGATGTAGCCAGTGAACATGCTGCGGTTGAAGCGTTTGACATGTACGTTGTAAAAATGCCAGGTCAAGATAGAAAGCACAGCCAGCAAGGCCTCTCCCCCGTGGGCTGCCTTGGCGGCCGGGATGAAAGCCCCAGGCAGCAGCGAAGTCGTAGCGATCGGGTTCCACAACATGAATCCGGTGATCACCATGACCACCGTGCCCCAGATCACCGCCCAGTACTCGACCTTTTCGCCGAAGTTGTAGCGCCCCATGCGGGGAGGCTGCCGGACAAGCCCCAGGTTGTGTCCCAGCGCCTGCAGCCCATCTCGGAGATCCTGCCAGCCGGGCAGCATGGTGAGGGCCACCCGTCTGACCAGGAGACGGTAGGCCAGCGCCACAACATGGAAGATGGAGCCCAGCATCAACACGACCGCAGCCAGACGGTGCAGGACGCGCACAAATTCGATGCCGCCCATGGCCAGGATCAGAAAAGAAGCCCACGGCTGCAGCGAATACATCTGGGGCAGGCCAGTCACCGCCAGGGTTGTAAAGCTGACGATCAACACCAGATGTTCGACCCGCTGGAGCCGGTCAAAGCGGTGGTACTCTCGGCGCGGGCTAGACATCTTCTGGCTCCTTTCGCTGACGTTGGAAATGCTCGCGCACCCGCCGGAAGAGATCGCTTCCGATGAACAGGAAAAACCCGCTGAGGGTCAGCGGAATGACGACAGCGTAGAAGAGATCGACCCAGTAGACCAGTGGGTTGTGTTCCAGCGAGGGGCGGAAATGGCTCGTCCAGGAGTCTGGGAAGTTCTCATTGGCGCCTGGGTGGCACTGTTGGCAGGTGGCAAGCAGATTGGCTTTGATGATCGTTGAATTTTCAGCGGTCGCAGGCAGGATGTCGTGCACGCCGTGGCAGTCGTAGCAGACGGCTTTGTTGGTCTCCTCGTCGGGCGACTGACGCTCGAACAAGGTGACCGTCGTGCCGTGGAAATCGGCTACATAGGTGCTGAAAACATCGGTGGAGATCCCATATTTGTCCATGACGGTGGCATCTGCATGGCATTGCCCGCACATTCGGGGAGAACTGAGCCGGAAGGCTGCTGTGGTGGGGTCGGAGATGGCATGGCTGCCGTGGCAGTCGGTGCAGACCGGCACGTCAGGGTTGTTTTCCCCGATCAGGGCTGCCCCGTGCACGCTGCCGACGTACTGCCTCTGGATCTCCTCATGGCAGTCGCCGCAGATCTGCGAAATGCGCTCGCGCGGCTGGTCGGGGTCCTGGATTGCATGGCTGCCATGGCAGTCGGTGCAGGTGGCTGCCTCCTGCTGGCCGTCGCGGATGTGCTGGGCGTGCACGCCGCCGGCGTTGTTCTCGTACACATCCAGGTGGCATTCCTGGCAAACCTGCTGCATGGCGCTCGTCAGCGCTCGTCGGTTTGCAGCGTCGAGCCGAGGATGAGGAAAGCTTTGGAGAGACTGCTCTTGGTGACAGTCGGTGCAGTTCAGCGTCGTGTACTGGATCCCTTCCCTCACCTGTTCGCCGTGCACCGATCGAACGAGATCTGCCGGGTTGACATGCAGACTGACTTTTTCCCCCGACGCCAGGGTCAGGTCGCCGGCCAGCAGGCTGTGGCAGCTCTGGCAGAGCGCATCCTTGCTCTGGGGCACGCTGGCATGGCAGGTCTCACAAGACTGGCCAGGGCCAAAGTTGGCCGCTACTTCGGCATGTACCCGGGCAAGCTGCTCGTCGGGATAGCTCTGGTGGCACTGCTGGCAGGTTCCGACCGGGTCTGCTTGCAGCACAGCAGCCGGCTCTACCGCGTGCCCGCCGTGGCAGTCGACGCAGTTGGGCAGGTCGCTGCTTGTTGCGGCCTGGAGGTGGCCAGGGTTGTGCACGGCCGCGGTGTCGTGGCACTGCTCACAGTTCAAAGCGGTGCCTGCACGATACTGGGCCCGATCGGACGCGTCGCTCTGCGTGTGTGGATATTGATAGCGTTGGCGCGGGCCATGACAGTCGGTGCAATAGATCGGCTCGGCGTTCTCCAGCCCATGTACAGACTGCTCCAGCACCGCCGGGTCGACCTGGGCATGCAGGACCTCGCCCGAAGGCAGCGTCATCGTTCCAGTGCTGTCGGTGTGGCAGAGCCGGCAGGCTGCATCGGGGGGAGGCTGCTGGCTCTGTGCAGCAGCGGGCTGGCTCCCCCACAGAGCCAGCAGCAGCGCGCACCACACGATCCATCCCCCGCTGCGCACGTTCATGGTTTGTTTTCACTCCCTGCCAAGGCCGGGTCATGGAAGCCGGTGGCCACTTCGACCAGACGCTCCGCTTCCAGCACAGGTGCCCGCCCGTCTGCGTTGTGGCAGCCTTGGCACGCGAACGCCACAGCAATGTACGGCTCGGCTGCAGTGCCGTCCCGGTTGAACTGTGAACGGGCAGCAGGGTTGACAGCGAACAGGTGTGAGCGCAGGTCGCCGCTGAAGCGTTCTGGGTTGGCGACCGCACTCCGGGTAATCCTGGGCATATGGCAGTCGACACAGCTGGCATGGCGGCGGTCTGTGATCTTTTGTACCTCTTCTTGCTCGAAATGGCACCTCTCACAGGTGGAGCGTTCTGGCTCTCCCCGCCCGTACTTGACGGTCTCGTGCGGATTGTGGCAATCCACGCACGTCATCACCCGTTTCTTGGACGAAAAGAGTTCGCTGTACTGTTGGTTGTGGTCGATAAAACCATCGTGTGCTTCGATCGTCGTGGCTGTGGTGCGCGAGTGGCAGGCACCGCACTGTTCGCTGTCACGGACGATCTGCAAGGAGATCTGGTAGGGGTTGTTGACGTGTTGGCTGCCTGGCCCATGACAATTTTCGCAGCCGACGCCCTCCTCGGCCCAGGTGCCTGCTACGCCGGGCAGCCCCTCCTGGTGTCCTTCAGCGACATAGCCTGTGGTATGGCAGCGTGCACAGTCGAAGGAGAGCGCCTGATCGCCGGCGTGGTAGGCGACCCAGCCAGCTTCAGTATCCAGCGAACGATTTTTCAGATTGTACTGGGTAGTGGCATCGGCGTCGCCGGTCAGCAGGTAGCCCTGTTTGTCGACAAACCGTGCCATCCATCCATACCCGCCGATCACATACTGGATATCGTCCCAGGTATAGCCTGGCGGTGGGGCGGGGAGCTCTGATTCAGGGAACGCTGGAGCGCTGCCGTCGACGATCTTGGAGAGTGCCCAGGCATGGCCTGTGCCCCGGTAGGTGTCGTGCAGCTCGGCGTGGCATTCCTGGCAGGCACTGCTGCCCACATAGGCGGGTGCACTGTAGTCCAGCCCTGGCTCGCCGCGCGGGCCGGGCGGCCCCTGTGTGCCGGCCACCCCTTGTGGGCCTGCCGGGCCAGGTGGGCCTGCAGGACCCCGTTCGCCGGGCAGGCCCAGTTGGGCTGTCGGCGTCGGCGCGCAGCCTGCCAGCAACGTCAACGACAGAATGAAGGCCATGCCATGAGGCTCCGTTGCATTTTCCCCCCCCCTCGTTCTTTGGGCGCCAGCCCACTGGCCGGCAAGACCCTTGCGGGCATTGTTAGCTGCGTTCGAGACGGCGCAGGAGGTCAAGCAGCCGCGCCTTGGTGGCGGCACGTTGGCGCAGCCACTCTCCCTCCGGCAACTGCCCTTGGGCGTGTCGGTCGTCGAGCAGGGCCAGCTCTGTGAGCAGCCGCTCCCGTGCACTGCGCAGATCGGCCTGCACCGTTGTCCTGGCAAAAGCGCCACGTTGGATCGCGACGCCGGCGACCCCCAACACGGCGGCTGCCACCAGCCCCAGCATGGCCCAGGAGACCCACCCTTCCAGGGGAGGCCCCACCGGGGAGAGTTCGCTGTCGGCTGCCTGCGCGCCGGTAGAGTCGACAGCCCCAAGCTCCGGCAGCCCCTGCAGCTTGACCTCGACCGGCCCCGGCCCAAAATCCGAGAGATTCCAGAGCTGGTATTCAGCGCCCTGGATGTTCTGGACGCTGTCGAAGGTCATTGCCGGCGCATCCACCCGCAACCCGGCAAAGTTGGCGACCAGCAGGGAAAGCGAATCTACCGGGTAGAGCAACTCCTGCCGCAGATCCAGGGCCGATCCGTCGGCGGGCAAAACATACTGCACGACGATCTGCTGGGAGCTTTCGCCTGG
>JAPLGY010000776.1 GCA_026389955.1 Caldilinea sp.
TTGCCGTCCAACTCTACGTAGCGCGCATAGGCTTCGCGACGATGGGGCTCCTCCAGGGTGAACTCGAAGACGCCGCTGCGCCACGCCCAAAAATCAGGCGCGTGGCGCGCCACCGCGGTCACCGCGTAATCGGGCAACCAGAAGACCAGCGGACAGGGCGCGTCGCGCAGGAAAAGCTCGCGGCCCAGGTTCAGCTCGGCCATCAGACGCGCGGCGGACGCGCCCAGGGGGATACTCAGTTCCAGCCCTGTCAGAAAGACGACCAGTTTGGGTGCAGAGGCATAGGCGCTCGCCGGCTCATGCAGCGCGGCGGCGCGGCCAGGCTCATCCGCCGCAGCGGAGTGGGCAGGCGGGATGGCCAGGCGCGCGCGCAGGGTCTGGCGCAGATTCCGCACGGGTTGGTCGAAATCCAGGGAGATGACGGCGACGCCCAGCACCGCCAGACGCACGCAGGCCTGTTCGATCAATCGGTCGCGCAGCATTGGGGTGTTGCAGCAGGCAAAAAGGATGGTCAGCCCCTCAGCGTAATCGAGCATGGCGACCAGCCGATCCAAGGTCGCCGTATTGTCGCTGGAAAACGCAGCAACCGGCTTCGGCAACTCACGTTCCATCCGCCAACACCTTCTGGAATTTGTCCAGCCGCACCACCACCGGCTGGACATCCTGCCAGGGTGGCGCCCCGTTTATATACTCCAGCACGCTCAGGTTTTGGAGCATCAGCCGGTGGGAATCGTCGTTGTTGACCTGCTTGCGACGGTAGACCTGCACCAACAGCGGGAAGTGTTCTTCCGGGATCGAGCGGCTGAATTCGCTCACCAGCCGATTGATCGCTCGCTCGGCTGCGTTGGCGTCGATGGGTTTGGGAAAGCGGTTGACAGCATAGGTGCAGGCGTTGCGCACCAACGTCATCAGGATACGCGGATGGCCGCCGCTGGCCTTACACAGGGCGGCCAGTCCCTCCTCCTCGAAGATCAGCGACAGATCGATACGCTGCGCCAATATCTCGCGCAATTTGGCCAGACCGTCGGGCGCAGGAGTGTTGTCGCGCCCGTGCACCTTGATCATGGGCAGGATGCGATAGTCGGGAAAGACGTTGGCCAGCACACCGGCGCGCGGTGAATAGAACATGGAGATCGGCACGGTGTAAACCAGGTGGACAGAGCAAGCGCGCAGTTGTTCGCCATGCTCGATGAAGAGTGCATCATGGCTGTTGCGTCGGCCATCGTCCAGGGTGCGATACATGACCCGATCCAGCCCATCCACGATAACGACCAAACCACTTTGGCCGCGTTTACGCAGTTGAGCTTCGCCGCTGTGCAGGAGCAGGTTGATCTTGTCGAGCAACTGGGCGATCTGCGGGTCGAGACGGCGGCGTATGTTGCGCTTGGACTCGACGCCGGTTCGAAGTTGTCCGGTGATCTTGCTCATCAAGCTTGCGAACAGGACGGGTAGCGCAGGCATCTGCACGCTGAATTCAGCTTCCAGTGCAGCCTGCGCCACCTGAATATTTTCCTGTTCATAGACAACTTCGGCAAACCATGCGAAGACGCTTTCCAACAAGTCATCGCTCAGATTGACGCCCAAGGTTTTCAGGCCTTCGAAGACCTGGAGCGCAATGGCGACAAGCACGTCGGTGTATTCGGTGTCCTCGATGTCGATGATTTCGTCGGCTTCAAAGTAGATCACGGCATAGTTGGCGTCAGTCAGCCGCTGGCGCAGACGCAGCAGTTCGGTGGATTTTCCGCAGCCGCGATGGCCGGTGAAGAGCTGTGATGTGATCGTATCTGACCAGGTGATGCACTGAAAGAGCTGAGTGACAACATCCTCATTGCCGCGCACCTCCGTGCAGTCCACATAGCGCGGGTCGCCGCTGGGGAGCGGCAGCAACGGGTTGGCCGCATTGAAGACATCACGTAGGGTGCGGGCGAGTTGGTACTCACTCATCGCGTGAACTCCTCTTGGTTCTCGTACAGGAAACTTCGCAGCTTCCATCAGCTCACAGTATACCACGGCCAGTGATGAGTGCGTGGTGTTACGGCGCTTTTGCTATCCTCCAATGCTCACCGGCCCCTGTTTCAGCGCCGTTGCGACTGTCTGCTTCACCTCGGCCAGCCATTCATCC
Source organism: Caldilinea sp. (assembly GCA_026389955.1). The sequence continues at coordinate 2,123 of JAPLGY010000776.1, forward strand.
AGCTCTGCTGCAGTTCGGATCGTCGGTCGTGGGATATTGACAAACTGTGTCTGCGGCTCCACCCACTTCGCCGCCGCCTTGCGCAGGTCGGCGGCACGCCCGGGCAGCGCAGCGATGCGGTCGTCGAAGATGCGCAGCGGCAGCGTCTCCAGGGTTGCCAGCACCGCTGCAGTGCTGCCTACCTCCACGACTGGGGCGTCGGCGGGCGTCAGGTGAAACTCCCGGCGCAGCGCCGCCTGCTGGTCCGGTGTGAGCTGTCGCCAGTTGGCGTCCGCGTCCAGGTGCGCCTCACTGGCAGCAAAGGCCTGCTCCATGGCGGCTGCCCGCTCATTCAGCGCCGTGCGCAGCAGT
>JAPLGY010000429.1 GCA_026389955.1 Caldilinea sp.
CTGGCGGGCCGCCGGGTCACTGCGCTGATCACCCAGATGGAACAGCCCCTTGGGCTGGCGGTCGGCAACGCGCTGGAGGTGAAAGAGGCCATCGCCACCCTGCACGGCCAGGGGCCGGCAGATTTTCAGGAGTTGGTCGAACACGTAGCAGGGGAGATGCTGCTGATCGCCGGCGCAGCGCCTGACCTTGCCAGCGCGCTCCGCCAGGTGCGCGCCTCGATCGCCGACGGCCGTGCGTTGGCCAAACTGCGTGCGCTGGTTGCTGCACAGGGGGGGGATGCCACCCTGGTCGACCATCCTGAACGGCTGCCAGCAGCTCCGGTGCGCCGGGTGGTCTCTGCGCCGGCCGACGGCTTTGTCCACGCCATCGACGCCCGCACCGTCGGGCTGGTCACTGTCGGGCTGGGTGGCGGGCGTCTGCGCAAGGAGGACCGCATCGACCCGGCGGTCGGGGTGCTCCTCTCTGCCAAAATCGGGGCCCGAGTCAGCGCCGGAGAGCCGCTCTGTACCGTCCATGCTGCGAATGAGGCCGCTGCCACACAGGCAGCGGAGCGCCTGCTGGCCGCCTATGTGATCGCCGACGAACCGGCCCTTGCACCAGCCATTGTGCTGGACCGCATCACGGAGCCGGGCCACAACCCGTTGTAACAAGGGCGCCGGATCGAAGCGTCGCGCTCCCCGTACGCCCCTGGGTTTTGGCGTCCCGCAGGCCCGCGGCGCTCACCAGTCCGTCTGGCTGCGCTCGTGCACGATTCCGTGGTAGAAAGCGACTGTCTGGTTCGCAATCTGTCGCCAGCTGTACCGCTCGACGACATCCTGGAGTGCCTGGCGGCGACGGCGGTCAGCAGCGACCGGGTCGGAAAAGAGCCGATCCACCGCCCAGGCGATGCTCAAGGGGTCGTTGGGCAGGACGGTCAGTCCGTTCTCCAGATGGCGTACCACCTCTGCCAGCCCCCCAATGCTGGAGACAATCACGCTGGTGCCCGCAGCCATCGCCTCTAGCGCCACAATGCCAAAAGGTTCGTAGAGGCTGGGAAAGACCGCAGCATCCACCAGCGTATAGAGGCAGTCGCGCTCTTCGTCGCTGATGTAGCCTAGAAAATTGATCGAGCGCTCGACGTTGAGTTCGTAGGCCAGTGGCCAGTACCGCTCCCCATTTTTGCCGGCCACCAGCAGCCGCGTCTGCGGGTAGGCAGCCAGCAGACGCGGCATCGCTCGGATCAAAACATGCAGCCCTTTTTCGTAGACGATTCGCCCGACGTAGAGCAGCAGATGCTCGCCTTGGGGCGCGTAGCGCTGCTGCAGGGCTACACGTTTTTCTTCGGCACATCGCTCTCCCTTGGCCAGATCGATGCCGTTGGGAATCACCACGATCTTGTCGGACGGCAGGCCAAAGTAGTTTTGCAGTTCCTGGCGCATGAAGTCGCTGCAGGCAATCACACGCCAGGCCTCAAAGCTGCACTGCCACTCCATCCGGTCGATCTGGGAGCTGGTTTCGCTGGGCAGATGTCCCTGGTGGCGTCCTCGCTCGGTCGCATGGATCGTTGTGACCAGCGGCACCTTCCAGCGGTGTTTGAGCACGATACCCACCTTGGCCACCAGCCAGTCGTGGATGTGGATCAGGTCGTAGGCATGGCGTTGGGCAAGCTGTTCGGCACGTTCGATCAGGCTTTGGTTGCCGGCCACAACGCTGTTGTAGTGGTCAAGCGGGTCGAGCGGGGGGGCATCCACACGGTGGACAGTCAAAAAAGGCGAACTCGCCTCTTCGTACAGCCCCCCTGCGTACCGGGTGGTGAGCACATCGACCGACAACCGTCCTTCCATCGCTGGAAGCCCGCTCAGCACCGGCACCAGTTCCGCCACATGTTTTCCCATGCCTCCGACGACATAGGGGGGGTATTCCCACGAGATCAGCAGCACACGCATGCGTTTAGCAGACAGCTCCTTTCAGACCAGACAGGTTCATGGGGTGTAGCTGTGGCTGACCCCGTTGCGAATTTCAAAATAGGCTGCGCGCCAGCGGGTTGGCAGTTCGCCTCCACCCAGACGCGCCAGCGCTGACTGGGTCGCCTGGTAGACCAGCGGCGCGCCGGACAAGGCAGCCACTTCAGGGGAGCGGCGATCGACCCAGGTCAGCCAATAGAGCGGCTGGCTGCCAGCCAGCCGCTCGGCCAGCACAGGGTCTGCCCCCGCTGGCCCCAACCAAAAACGGGGCCCCGCCCGGTCGGCTGGCAGACGGTTCACAAAGGCGGCCGCTTCTGCCGCAGCCCCCAGCCAGAAGATGGCCTCGCGGCGGGTCCAAACGGTCTCTTCGACCGCCTGGTTCTCCCAAAAAAGGGTAGGGAGGCCGGTCGCGGCACGCCATTCTGCCTCCCCCCAATCGGGCCAGCCCCGCCGGTCTCCAGCCAGATACAGCGTCTGGACCCCTTGTCGGCGCACAGCCGTTCCCAACGCCCTGGCCAGCGCGCCAGCCCACTGTTCGCTGTCCAGTGGGTCGACGAAGCCCCGGTCCGGGTCGACCGCGTAGGGGGTCACCCAGAGAATACGGGGATCCCGCAGCACCGCAGCACTGGCGTCTGCCAGCGCTGGCGTGAGCTGGCCGACCACGGCGTGCAGCTGCGGATCCACCAACAGCTTCTGCGCTGAACGCCGGACACGCGCCGGGTCGGCGCTGTCATCCAGCGCCAGCGGAATGAACCGCCCCCCATTTTCGGCGATCGCCTGCCGCACGGCCGAGAGTGCGGTATAGCCGGTGCGCCGGTACAGCCCTTCGAACGGAGCCAGCAGCCCGATTTTGGCGACCGGCTGCACGTCTGTGCACGAGGTGCCTGCGGTCAGCAGCACGAGCAGACAGGCGAGCCAGCGGCCCCGGCGCAGCCAGCGGCTGTACGGCCGCTGGCGAGGCGGGGCAGGGGTTCCCTGCTCAGGGGTTGTAGCCATAGGTTTGCAAATTTTGTTGTTGTTCGGATAGGGTTTGTACAAAAACATGCCGTCCGTCGTCGCCGGTTGCGACGAAGAAGCAGTAGCCGGTCTGGGCCGGGTTGCGGGTGGCTTCGATGGCGCTCAGGCCGGGGTTGGCGATCGGGGCAGGGGGCAGGCCGGGGAAGAGGTAGGTGTTGTAGGGGCTTTGGACAAACTGGTACTCTTCGATCGACTGGGGTTTCCACCACCAGTTGCCTACGCCTCCCCGCGCGTACTGGACGGTGGGATCGGCCTGCAGGTAGGGGCCGCCGACATCGGCGCATTTGTTGTTGAGGCGGTTGATGTAGACGCCGGCGATGATGGCCCGTTCGTCGGCCTGCACGGCCTCGCGTTCGACGATGCTGGCCAGCGTGATCAGGTCGCGGCCGCTCAGCCCACTGCCTCCTCCGGTCAGCCCTTTGGCACCCACCCGTTGTTCGAAGTTGTCCAGGAAGGGGCGCAAGACCTGTTCTGGGGTAGCTGCCAGCACGGGCAGCCGGTAGGTATCTGGGAAGAGGAAGCCTTCGAGGGTGGCGTTGGCCGGCAGGTTCTGCAAAAATTCGTAGCGATCGAAGAGGGTGAGGGCTTGCGGGCTGCGCACGGCTGCCAGAAAGCGGTCCCCTTCGATGACATTGGCGGCGGAGAGTCGTTCGGCGATCTCCTCGGCGCGCATCCCTTCGGGGATGGTGACCAGCGCTTCTTCGAAGAGGGCGCTTTGCAGCGCCTCGGCGATTTCGGGCATGGTCATGGTATCGGCCAACATGAAGTTGCCAGCCTCGATTTTGCGTTCCATGCCGGTCACGCGCAGGTAGAGGTTGAAGAGGCTGGCGTCGGTGATGAAGCCTTCGTCGGCCAGTCTGGCGGCAATAAAACGGGCTGCTTCGCCGGGGGTCACTGTGAAGGGCCGCGGGCGGGGGTTGGTGCCGGCTGGGAGGGTCAGTTCGTCTTCGCGCAGGCGCAGGTTGAACGCCAGGATCTGCTTTTCGATGCTGTCAGGGTCGAGCGAAAATTGATTGGCGGTGGGGTCGATCAGGCCTGCTGTGCTCTGCGGGGCAGCGAGCAGCTGTTCGCTCAGGTGGGCCGAGCTGACGATCCAGCTGCCGGCCAGCGTGCCCAAGACGAGGAGCAGGACCCCTGTCTTGAGCAAGGTCCAAAGCAGGGCGGTGCCTTGCAGCTGGGAGCGGGCACGGGGCGTTTCCGCTGGGGGGCGTCGGCGAAATATTGGACGGTCGATCTGCATGGGGTTGTGGGTTCCTTGTTGTTAAACCGACCCGATCTGCCCGTAGTCGGCTCTGCCGCTCTCTGCGGGCAGGCTC
>JAPLGY010000483.1 GCA_026389955.1 Caldilinea sp.
TAGATGTGGGCGTCGTTCATCTGCATGGATCGGACCCGCATCAGGCCAAAGAGCTCGCCGCTTTTCTCGTAGCGGTAGCAGGTGCCGTATTCGGCCAGCCGGACCGGCAGATCGCGGTAGGAGCGCGGTTTGCTGGCGTAGATTTTGTGGTGGAAGGGGCAGTTCATTGGCTTGACATAATACTTGACCCCTTCCAGTTCCATTGGGGGGTACATGCTTTCGGCGTAGTAGGGCAGGTGTCCGCTGCGCAGGAAGAGATCTTGTTTGGAAAGATGGGGGGATTTGACGCGCTGGTAGCCGGCGCGCAGTTCGGTTTCGGCGGCCAGTTTTTCCAGTTCTGAGATCAGGATGCCTCCGTTGGGCAGCCAGAGCGGCAGGCCGGGGCCGACCTCTTCGTCGAACATAAAAATTTCAAGATCGCGGCCCAGCTTACGGTGGTCCCGTTTTTTGGCCTCTTCGAGCAGGGCGAGATGTTCGTTGAGCTCTTTTTTGTTGCGCCAGGCGGTTCCATAGATGCGTTGCAGCATCGGGTTGTTTTCGTCTCCGCGCCAGTAGGCCCCGGCCACGCTCATCAGTTTGAAGCTGTCGGGGGGGATCTGGCCGGTGTGCTCGACATGGGGGCCGCGGCAGAGATCCTCGAAACTGTCCTGTCGGTAGGTGCTGATCACCGGTTTTGTTGCGGTTTCGTTGCCGTACTCGTCGATGGCTCCTCGTTCAAGGCCGGCGATCAGCTCCAGCTTGTAGGGCTGGTCGGCAAAGATCTGGCGTGCTTCTTCGGCGCTGACCTCTCGGTAGAGAAACGGGTGTTTGCCTGCCACGATCTGGCGCATCCGTTTTTCGATCTGCTCCAGCTCTTCCGGTGTGAAGGTGCGGATTTTGTCCTGTTCATCTTTGCCCAGGTCGAAATCGTAGTAGAAGCCCTGGTCGATCGGCGGCCCGATCGCAATTTTGGCTTGAGGGTGAATTTCCAAGACAGCCTGGGCCAGGACATGGGCGGTGCTGTGGCGAATTTTGTAGAGCTGTTCGTCTTCTGGTCTGTTTTTGAGGAGACTCATGGTGGGTACCTTTGGGATTGGGCTCTTCAAGAGAGGCGGCCTGCGGCCAGCCAGTCGGCTGCCCAGCAGACAATGTCGAAAAGATGGCGCACGCCACTGGCGATCGGTGCTGTGTCGATCCATTCGTCGGTGCGGTGGGCGTTGCCCCCTTCGCTGATCCCGATACAGATGGCGGGGATGCCGCGGCTGAGGGGGATATTGGCGTCGGTGCTGCTGATGCGCAGGGAGAGCTGGGGGAGGACACGTTGTTGGCGGAGCGAGGCGATGGCGGCCCGGACCAGCGGGTGGTCGTCTGGGATGGACCCGCCGGGGCGGTCGCCGATCAGGGTGTTGGAGACGGCGACACCTGCCTGTTGCCAGCGCAGGCTCTGGTAGCGGGCGACGATCGAGTGGACCTCTCGTTCGAGGCTGGCCAGGGCAGCGGGGTCTTCGCTGCGCAGATCCAGCTCGAGGGCTGCGTGTTGGGCGATGGTGTTGATCGAGGTGCCTCCTTGGAGGATGCCGATGTTGAAGGTTGTGCGGGGGGACTCTGGGGGGCGCAGCGTGGTCAGATCGGCGGCCAGCTGGGCAAGCACGTGGACTGCGCTGGCTGTGCCGAAGTCGCTCCAGCTGTGTCCGCCGGGTGCGGTGACATGGATGCGGAAGCGGCGGGAGGCCAGCGCCCGGTGCACCACGCGGGCCAGCCCCATCCCTTCCAGCACGATGGCTGCTCCGACCGCAGCGGGTTTGGCCTGGGTCAGGCGGTTGAGGGCTGCGCGCATCCCACGCAGGTCTCCGTTCCCTTCTTCGCCGACATTGGCGACGAACCAGCAATCGACCGGGGGGGGCGGGAGCGCATGCAGGGTGCCGGCCAGCCAGAGCAGCGCAGCGACGCCGAGTGCGTTGTCGCCCAGCCCGGCTCCCAAAAGAGCGTGGTGGGGGGCGTCGTGGCGGATGGCCAGATCGACGGTGGCGGGGAAAACGGTGTCGGTGTGGGCGCTGACGACCAAAGCCGGGCCCGCCTGGGTGCCGGCCAGCCGGGCGTAGACGTTGTGCAGGTCGTCGAGCTCAACCTGGTAGCCCAGACGCTCCAGGTAAGCAGCCACCCACCGGGCCCGTTCGGCTTCGCTGCCGGTCGGTGCTGGGATCTGTTGGATGGCGATGGTGAGGTCGATAATCTGTTGGGTGACGTCAGGATGGGTGCTCATCGTTGTTCGAGTCGGGCTGCTGCCTGGCAAAATGCGGTCTCGTCTCCAGAGCATTTTGGCCGAGCAGGTTGAATACAAAAAAGAGCTTCGTCTCATGGGACGAGGCTCCTGCCCGCGGTTCCACCCATGTTGCCTTTTGTTGCAAAAGGCCACTTGTGGCGCCTGTAACGGTGCGAACCGGAAACACCTACTGAAGATTGTTCGGTATTTCACTCACAGGGGGTCTACGAAAACGGGGTTCTGCGCTGTCTTTCAGCCACTGGACAGTGCTCTCTGCCAGCCCTTGGTTTTCGTCGCTGTCCTGCTCGACGTGTTGCGTCATCGAATTTTGTTTCTGTGGGAGATACTGGACTTGAACCAGTGACCTCTACGATGTCAACGTAGCGCTCTAGCCAGCTGAGCTAATCCCCCTTGCTTCGAAGAACAGTATAGCAGGTCGTTGCAAGTTTGCCAAATTGTAGGAGGGCCATCGGAGGGATTGAGCGGGTTCAGGTCAGTTGGGGAAAACGTAGCCGCTGGGTCCCTGGTTCAGCCGTTTGACCTCTTCTCCGGTGGCGATCATATATTCGAGCAACAGGGATTCGCGTGAGAGCAGCCGGTTTTCCAGTTCCAGGATTTCAGGGACACCGACGGCTTCGAGCAGGCGCTGTTTGTCGTGGGGGTTGATCTGCAGCGAGATGGCCACCAGAAAAGCCAGCTTGAGTGGGTCTTCGGGGAGCTGCTCCAGCGTCAATTCGACGTTGGCTGCTTTGGAGAGCAGCGTCACGTAGTCGAGCACCCGTGGGCGTACCCGCTGGCTGAGGTCGGCGGCCCGTTGGGTGGCACCGTTGACGACCGGGAAATGGCTGACGGAGGCGGTCAGATAGCTCTGGCCGTGGTGCAGTTCCAAAATGCGAAAACGCTGGGTGCCGACCGCGGTGATGTTCATCCGCCCATCGTCTAGTTTTTCGACACGGGTGATGCGGGCTGCTGTGCCCACCTCGCAGGGGGTGGCGGGTGTCCCGACCTCACGGCCTTCAGCGATCAGGGTGACACCGAAGGGGAGATGTTCGTCGAGACAGCGTTGGATCATTTCGCGGTACCGCATTTCAAAAATGTGCAGCGGCAGCAGCATCCCGGGAAAGAGGACAACATTTTTGAGTGGGAAGATTGGCATTTGCATGGTGCGATTCCGCTGCACTCCATCGTTGCGATCGCCGGACAGCATTGGGAAATGGGTGTTCATAATCTATCTGACCTATTCATCTTCTTCTTGAACGATCGACAAGGTCTCGTCGTAGACTTTCATCAGCTCTCGCAGCACGACGGTGGCAAACGCCCCTTTGGTCAGCACAAAGGTGGCGGTCAGCTCGCCTTCGCCCACCTGGACTTGCAGATCGGGCACCAACAGCCGTCCTG
>JAPLGY010000169.1 GCA_026389955.1 Caldilinea sp.
CTGGGGACCGTGGGCTGGCGGCGGCATGGCCGGGGCGGCGGCGCGCGAACTTCTCGAGATGGTCGGGGTGCGTGCCTTTACGCCAGAGCAAGGGCTGGAGATTCAAGCCCATCTGTTGCAAACGACGGCCAGCCAGGTAACCGCCGCCGATATCGATTGGTCGCGCCTGAAAGCGCTCTATGAGTTGACCAAACCGCGCCGGTTTCTCGCAAAGATTACCGTGGCCCAAGCAGCGGCTGGTCAACATGCCGCTGAAACGCCAGCAGCTGGTGTGCAGAGAACACTCCAGTCTCTTCCACCGGATCAACGGCTGGGCTATCTGCGTCGGCATATACAACAGACCTTGGCACGCATTCTGGGAATGGTCGGTACACCAGCGCAAATGCCAGACAGCACCACCGGTTTTGCCGATCTGGGCATTGACTCGCTGATGGCGCTGGAATTACGGCGTACCTTGGAACAAGATCTGCGTTGCACCTTGCCGGCCACGATTGCCTTTGAGTACCCGACGGCCGCCGAATTGGCAACCTATCTGCTGGAAGAGCTGTTCACACTGACCGACACCACCCTGTCCACACCACAGCCCGCCCCCACGTTGCGCGAGGGCATGGGTCTGGATGAACCGATTGCCGTGGTGAGTATGGCCTGTCGCTTCCCCGGCGCTGACACCCCTGAACAATTCTGGGAACTACTTACAGCCGGGGCCGACATGGTGCAGGAGGTGCCGCGCAGCCGCTGGAACATGGATGAGTACTACGATCCACAACGTCCCCGCCCCGGCAAGAGCTATGTACGGACAGCAGCGTTTTTGGCCGATGTCGCCGGTTTCGACCCTTTTTTCTTTGGCATTGCGCCGCGCGAAGCCATCGGCATCGATCCGCAGCAGCGTCTGCTCTTGGAGGTTGGCTGGGAGCTTTTGGAAAGAGCTGGCGTGGCCCCTGATCGCCTGATCGACAGTCAGACCGGCGTCTTTGTCGGCATCGGGGGCAGCGACTATGGCGCAGCCACTGCTTTTCAAAGTTTGGAAAATTTAGATACCCACGCCATTACCAGCAACAGTCTCAATGTCGCGGCCGGACGGCTGGCCTATACGCTTGGATTGCAGGGGCCGGCAATCGCAGTCGATACCGCCTGTTCCTCTTCGCTCGTCTCCTTGCACCTGGCCTGTCAGAGCTTACGCACCGGCGAGTGTGACCTGGCCTTGGCCGGCGGTATCAGCCTGATGTTTTCGCCCTTTCCGTACATTGCCCTCTCGCAAATGCAAGCGCTGGCGACGGATGGTCGCTGCAAGACGTTTGACTCTGCCGCCGATGGATTTGGCCGGGGTGAAGGGTGCGGTCTGGTGCTGCTCAAACGGCTCAGCGATGCCGAACGGGAGGGCGATACCATTCTTGCTGTCATCAAAGGCAGTGCCATCAACCATGACGGTCGCAGCAGTGGCTTGACGGTCCCCAACAAGCGGGCGCAGGAAAAATTGATTGAGCAAGCGCTTGTCAACGCCGGGATCACACCGGAAGCTGTCAGCTATGTTGAAGCCCACGGCACCGGCACCGCGTTGGGGGATCCAATTGAGATCCGTGCGCTGGGGGCTGTCTTTGGCGCTACCCGTGCCACACCCCTGCTGGTCGGCTCGGTCAAGACCAATGTGGGCCATTTAGAAGCCGCCGCCGGCATTGCCGGTTTTATCAAGACTGTGTTGGCCCTCCAGCACCGGCAGATTCCTCCTCATCTGCACTTTCACACCCCGAACCCGTACATCGAATGGGATGCATTCGCCCTGCACATCCCCACACGCCTGCAGCCTTGGCCCGACTTGGTCGAAGGCGTAGAACGCATTGCCGGGATCAGCGCCTTTGGGATCAGCGGGACCAACGCCCATGTCATCGTAGCTGCGCCGTCGAGTCCGACAACAACAGAAGCGGAAGCGTCGTCGCCGCCAGAGCAGGTGAAACAGTCTCACTTTTTGTTGCCGCTGTCGGCCAAAAACGGGGCGGCGCTGCTCGACTTGGCCCGGCGTTACCAGCAAGAGGTGCTGACCCAATCGGAGATGGGGTTGGGCGCGCTCTGTTACACGGCAGGGGCTGGGCGCAGCCATTTCCCACAACGGCTGGCCCTTGTCGCCGCCAACACAGCTGACTTGGCGACCCAGTTGGCTGCAGTCGGCCGGGGAGAGGATGTCGTAGGTCTTGTGCGCGGGGCAATGAGCGAGGAGCCGCCGCGCGTTGCCTTCCTTTTTACCGGTCAAGGGTCACAATATGGGGCAATGGGCTGCGAACTCTATACAACCCAGCCCCTCTTCCGCGCAACCCTCGACCGCTGTGAGGCGTTGTATCAGACCTATACGGGCAAGTCGTTGCTGGCTGTGCTCTACCCGGAAGCGACGACAGCCCCTGAACCGCCGCCGTCGGTCGTCTCTGGGCGGTCGTCGCTTGACGACACCACCTACACCCAACCTGCCCTCTTCGCCCTGGAGTATGCGCTGGCAACGCTGTGGCAAAGTTGGGGGGTGCAACCGGCCCTCCTCATCGGCCACAGCGTGGGGGAAGTGGCCGCCGCCTGTGT
>JAPLGY010000390.1 GCA_026389955.1 Caldilinea sp.
GTAGTCGCGGCTCTCTGACCAGGAAGGGCACCAGGTGGCGGTGCGTCGGCAGCCCAGGGCAACGCCGAGTTCAGCCAGGCGGGGCAGGTCGGCCAGATCTTCGCGCCAGCGTTCTTGGTTCCAGGCCACTGGCAGCCCCCACTGGCCGGGCTGGATGTTGTGGTGGGCGAAGAGGTCGCGCACGAACTCGATGCCGTGCTGGCTGGCGAGGGCTTCTGCCTCGCGGATATCGAAGTCGATTCCGGCGAAGCCACTTTGCTGGGCGAGCCGGATCGTCTCGGGCAGGGGCAGGGAGTGGATTCCGATGGCGCCGGCGTTAAGGTTTTTGAACATGGCAGCCTTTCTTTCTGATTAGAAATCGCTGTAGGAGCTTATCGTATCAGTATAGCACAAGCAGGGAGCGGATCAGGGCTGAGCCAGCCCATAGCGGACGATGGCCTCGTCCAGAATGCGGTTGATCAGGGTTTCGTAGTGCCAGCCGTCTGCGGCTGCTTCCAGGCAGAGGTCGGAGTAATTGGGGGTGAGGCCGGGAAGGGGGTTGATCTCCAGGAGATAGGGCTGGTCGTTGTCGTGCCGGTCGAGTCTGAAATCGACCCGGCAGACATCGCGACAGCCGATGGCCTGGAAAGCGGCGGCCGTATAGCGGTGCAACAGTTCGACCAGCCGGTCGGGGAGTGGGGCTGGGCAGACATAGCGGAATGCATGGGCCAGCTCGACCTTCATGCGGTTGGTGTAGAGGCCTGCCTCTTCGGCGGGGTGGTTGTCCAGGTCCACTTCCAGGGCAGGGAAGAGATGCAGCCCTGCCCACGGCGCTGCGGCGGCTCTGTGGCGGGACAGATTGCCGACCAGTCCCACTGTGACCTCGCGTCCTTCGATGTACTGTTCGACCAGGGCGGGCTGGTGGTAGCGGTCGAGGGTCTGTCGGATCTGGTGGCGCAGGGCTTTTTCGTCGGCGACGATCGACGCTGCGCTGACGCCCATTCCGGTGCCTTCTCGGCTGGGTTTGACAAAGAGGGGGTAGTGCAGGCTGGGGTTCAGCGGTTCGTGGCTCTCTTCAAAGACTTGAAAGGCTGGAGTAGGCAGCTGGTGGTAGGCGAGCACCCGTTTGGTCATCGGCTTGTCGAGAGCCAGGGCCAGGGCCAGCACCTGTGACCCGGTGTAGGGGATGCGCAGCATTTCCAGCAGGGCGGGAATCTGGGCCTCACGGGCGTCGCCAAAGTGGCCTTCGCAGAGGTTGAAGCAGATCTCCGGGCGCAATTTGGCCAGATCGCTGGCCAGGGCGGGGGTGCCTTCCAGGAAAGTCACCGTGTGGCCGCGGGTTTGCAGAGCAGCGGCGATGGCTTCGACGGTCTTTTCGGAGTCCAGTTCATCCCAGCGGTCTGCTGCGATGCCGGGCCAGGTGGGGGCATTTTTTTTCAGATTTGCCAGCAGTGCGACGCGCATAAAAAGATTGGATGGGCCTTTCACTCGGTGAGGTCAGGATGGATCCAGGCTGTCGGGGGCGTGTTGTCCGACGAAGTCGTCGATCAGCTTGCGGGCGATGCTGATTTTGGGGGGGAGCAAAGGCAGGGCTGCGGGTGAAAACCACTGGGCGTCGGCGATCTCGTCTTCTGCGAACAGGAAATCACCGCCGGCGTATTCGGCGGTGAAGGCGAGCATCAGGGAGTTGGGGAAGGGCCAGGGCTGGCTTTGGAAGTAGCGGAGATTGGTGATGGCGATGCCGGTCTCTTCGGCTACCTCGCGGTGCACACATTCTTCGAGTGTTTCGCCGGGTTCGACGAAGCCGGCCACAACGCTGTAGCGTCCGGCGGGGAAGCGTTGGTTGCGGGCGAGCAGGATGCGGGGTCCCTCTTCGCACTGGCGGGTGACGGCGACGATGATGGCGGGTGAAATGCGGGGGTAGCTGGTCAGTTCGCAGACTGGGCAGCGGCGTGCTCGTTCGTTGGGCATGGGGTCGGTCACGCTGCCGCAGCGGCCGCAGAACTGGTGGTCTCGCTCCCACTGGACGACCTGTCGGGCACGGCCGGCGAGCACGACCTCTTCTTCGGGGAAGACTTCGAAGAGGCTGCGCAGTTCGTGGGTGTGGAAGCCGGCTGGCAGGGAGGAGGTGGCCGAGAGCTCGCCTGAAAAGCAGGGGAGGGGGGCTGCTCCCTCCATCTGGCCCAGGTATTGGGTGCGCAGCGGGGCGAACCCGAGCTCGTCGGCGGTGCGGGCGAGGGGGAGCAGGGGGTCGCCTGTGCGATGGTCGAGCACCAGCCGGTCTTCCTGGTAGAGGTACCAGCGGGCTGGGGCCGCCACTTCGGGTGCGCGAACAGCAGGGAGAAAGGCGAGTGGCGGGGGCACTATTTGAACCTTTGGGCCAGCTCGGCCTCGACCTCTTCCCAGCGCAGCCCGCGCAGGTTGAGAAAAACGAGTGTGTGGTAGACAAAATCAGCCAGCTCGTAGATCACCCGGTCGTCGCTCTCGCCTTTGGCGGCGAGGATGACCTCGACGGCTTCTTCGCCCATTTTTTTGAGCACTTCGTTTTCGCCTTTGGCGAAGAGGGCTGCGGTGTAAGAGCCGGGGGAGGGGTGGGTGCGGCGTTCTTGGATGGTCTGGGCTAACTGGTGGAGGGTCGACATCGACAATTCCTTTGCCGGGCGGGCGGCTAGCGGTTGGGCGGGATCGGGCGAAAAAAGCAGGAGACGGCTCCTGTGTGGCAGGCGGGGCCGGCGGGTTCGACCTCGACCAGCAGGGTGTCGCCGTCGCAGTCGAGGTGGATGGCGCAGACCTTTTGGGTATGGCCGCTGGTGGCGCCTTTGTGCCAGAACTCCTGGCGGCTGCGGCTCCAGAAGATGGTTTCTCCGCATGCCAGTGTGCGCTGCAAGCTTTCAGCGTTCATCCAGGCCATCATCAGCACCTGGCGGGTGTGCACATCCTGGACGATGGCGGGGATGAGGCCAGCGTTGTCGTAGCGAATTTGGAGCAGCGGGTCGATTGGGGTCATACCAGCTCCAGCGGGATGCGCACGGGAATTCCAGCGGCGCGGAGAGCTGTTTTGATGGACAGGATGCTCAGTTCACGAAAATGGAAGAGGCTGGCGGCCAATGCAGCGGCGGCGCCGCCTTCGACCAGGGCTTGGCGGAAGTGGTCGATCTGGCCGGCGCCGCCGCTGGCGATGACGGGGATGGAGACGGCATCGCTGAGGGCGCGGGTGAGTTCGATGTCGTAGCCTGCTTTGGTGCCGTCGCTGTCCATAGAGGTGAGCAGAATTTCGCCGGC
>JAPLGY010000763.1 GCA_026389955.1 Caldilinea sp.
TACATCCCAAACCCAGCTACCTGCTTGAACTCACCGTTCTCAACCATAAAAATCTGGACGCCACCAGCACCACACTCCCCCAACTCGTTGCAGGTGAGTGTGCCCGTGATCCCTGCCAACCCTGCGGTCGACCGGACCGCAGCAATCAACGCTTCACGGTCGATCACCAGGTTGCCGCTGTCGTCGGTCTGCGCGACCCGGCCAATGGCGTCGGCAATCAGCTGGATCGAATCATAGGACTGCCCATGGAACGGCCCCAGTTGGCTGGGCTCCACACCAAACTTGGCAACGTAGGCCTCTGTAAAGGCCGCCAGTTTTTCAGCTTGTGCGTCGCCTGCCACAAAAGACATGTAGGTGCCTTCTGCCGCTGCACCTGCTGCCTGCAGATACTGCTGGGTGTAGGCGCCATCGTCGCTCATGAACTTGGCATCCTCCAACCCTGCGGTCTCCTTCATCTGTTGGGCGATCAAAGCAGCTTCGGTCGAATATCCGCCAAAGAAGAGCAATTCTGGCTGGCCCGCCCCAATTTTGGCCAGCGCGGCCCGGAAGTCCGTGTCGCCGACCTGGACCCCTTCAAAGGCCGTGACTTCTCCCCCCAACGCAACCATGGCGTTCTGGAAGATTTCTGCCAGCCCTTTTCCATAGTCTGAGTTGTCGTGCATGGCAGCCACTTTGCGCAGGCCCAGCTGATTGAAGACAAATTCAGCGTCCACCTGCCCTTGCAGCGCATCGCTCAACGCCACACGGTTGCAGACATCACACTCCGCATCTACGACATCCGGGTTGGTGGCGCTGGGCGACACAAACGGAATGCGGGCGCGCTGTAGAATCGGCTTGAGCCCGAAGGTTTCTCCAGAGCAGGTGCCGCCACTGACAGCCACGATGGTCGAGTCTGCCGCAAATTTGTTGCCGACAACCGTACCCTGGTCCCCCGAACAGGCTCCATCTTCGGCGACCAGCTCAAATAAAAATCCGTTGATGCCCCCAGCCGCATTGAGTTCATCCACTGCAATCTCAGCAGCCTGCCGAATGTCTTTGCCTGGATCCGGGATCGGACCCGTCAAGGCAAACGAACCGCCGATACGAATGGTCTGGCCTGGAGCAATGACAACCTGCGCAGAGGCTGCCTCTTCCGCAGCCGGCGTGACCTCTGCAGCCGCCTGCGGAGCAGGGGCTGGGGCAACACACCCTGCCAACAGCAAAAACAACCCTACAATCTGCCATCTTTGTCGCATCTTCTCATTTCCCTTCCGTTTGATAAGAATGACCGGGCTGTACACGTGAAATTCAGCGATTGACTTGTTGCGCCTGCATTATAGTCGTAACCGGCCTGTGTTGTCCAATCGCCCCACCATAGACGGTTTCAGCCCGTTGTACCTCGGCACGCACCTTCGGGGTGGTTGTCGTTTGGCCGACCTTCCTGTATACTGGGTACACTTTCATACAGTGAGGCACTATGTACCAAACCATCCGATCGTTGCTCAGGTTGATGTTGCTCAGGTTGATGTTGCTCAGGCTGAAAACCATCCTTGTCCCTTTGGCCCTGATTGGTCTCTTCTTTATAACGACACAGGGCGCGCTGGCGCAGAGCACCGGCACACACCGGGTCTCTGCCGGCGAGACCCTCGCCACCATCGCCCTTCGCTACCAGACCGACCTTCCCACGCTGCTGCGGCTCAACACCGTGGCCAACCCCAGCCTGATTCGGGTCGGCCAAATTCTGATTGTCCCGACCGCCATTGCTGGCAGCGGGGGTGGACGCGAGTTTGTTCCTCCCCTCCCCCAGATCCCCCAACCGACCCGCCTCTATATCGCCCGCGCCGGCGATACGCTCGCCAACATCGCCACCCACTTTCACACCACCCCGGCACATCTCGTCGAACTCAACCACCGCGCCCCAACAACGCGGCTGCAGGCTGGGGAGCCCCTGCGCGTGCCCGCAGCAGTCGACTCTTCTCCTCCTGCCAACGCGCTCGTTCACAACAGCCTCCCCGTGCCCGGCCAATACTATGTCCATGTCGTTCAGGAAGACGAAACCCTGGCCGCCATCGCCGATCGCTACGCGACCTCACAACGCCGCACGCGCGAGCTCAACCGACTCGCCGACGACCGACCCCTCCGCCCCGGCCAACGTCTTGTCGTCCCCCCTCCCTCTTACGCCGATCTCTACGCGACGGCCGCCATGGGGGAAAACGGCGTTCCCGAATATCCCGCGATCCCTACCCCAGACAAATGGATCTCCGTCGACCTCGACCACCAACGCCTCTATGCCTGGCAGGGCAATCGCCTGCTGAAACGGTTCGCAATTTCGTCGGGGAAAGCCGCCACACCGACCGTGACCGGCGTCTTTCG
>JAPLGY010000634.1 GCA_026389955.1 Caldilinea sp.
GTATCGGTTTCAAGCAACTGTTCTCCCCCAGGAAAACTGGCGCAGCCATTCTAGAACTACTGGGTCAGTTTACCAGAGCCATCGCCAGATCAGAAAGAAGGCCATGCCGGCCACAATCGTTGTGAGCAGGTTGCGGCTGTACCAGCCAATCAACGCAGAGGCCAGCCCGGCTACCCAGTAGGCATTGGTGGGGCGCAGGTCGAGCGTCCCGTCGGGGAGGAACATGGCAGGTGCGAGGATGGCAGCCAGCACCGCCGACGGGATAAATTTCATCCCCTCCAGCACGATCGGGGGTAAGGGAATCCGGCTGACCAAGGCCAGCACTGGCCAACGCACGAGAAAGGTCACGACAGCCATGCCGCTGACGAGCAGCAATTCTTGGATGGTCATCGCAACTCCTTGGAGGCGTGCAGCCTCCGCTCCACCAACATGCCGGTCGCAACACCGGTCAAAGTGGCGGCCATCAGCCCCAGCCGATTGGGGAGTCCTGCAAGCAGGAGGGCGGTGAGCGCAGCGCTGAGGGCGCTGGCAGCGAATGGCCGGCTGCGCAGATCAGGGACGAGCATGCCGATAAACGTGACGATGAGGGCGAAATCCAATCCCCAACCGGCCGGGTTGGGCAGCCGCTGGCCCGCCAGGATTCCGATCCAGGTCCAGAGCTGCCAGTTGGCGTACATCGCTGTGGCCGAACCCAGAAAGAACCAGTGTTTGAAGGGGGAACGGTCGCTGCTGCGGTAGCGCTTGTCGACGACAAGAAAGCTTTCGTCGGTCAACCAGAAGCCCAGCGGCACCAGCCAGCGTTGCGGCAGGTGTTTCATGTGGGGGGCCAGGGTCGCGCTGTAGAGGCTGTGGCGCAGATTGACGACCAGTGTGGTCAATACGATGACCCACAGGCTGGCATCGCTGCCGAACAGCTTGGCTGCGATGAATTGTGAAGAACCGGCAAAGACAAAAGCGGACATCGCGGCTGCAGCGCCTGCGCTCAACCCACTGTTGACCGCCAAGGCGCCGAAGATGAGCCCAAAGGGTGTGGTCCCGATGAGCAGGGGGATGGTCGCACGGATTCCTGCCCAGAATTCTTGGTGTCTCATGGTGTGAGCCCTTCCAACAGGCACCCTTGCAGGGTGAACGACCCATCGGATTCGACGCACAAAGCAGAACGTACTTCGGCTGGCGCCTGAAGCAGAAGCTGGCGGGCCATGGCTGCCGCCGGGGCAGGAGTGGCCATGCGTTCGATCCAGTCGTCGAAACGCAGGTGCAGTGGCCAGCGGTAGCGGATTTGGGGGCGGAAACCTGCGGCCGTCAGCAGCGCCAGCCACTGAGGCACTGTGTGGTCGCGCACGTGCGACGGGTCGCGCAGGATCTCGACGGCCTGCAGATAGCTGTCGACGACAAATGTGTCCCAGGAGACAATGTCAGCCAGCAGCAGGCGACCGCCTGGTCGCAGCACGCGCTGGAATTCCTCGGCTGCCCGGAGGGGATGGGGCCAGTGATGGGCGCTGTAGCGCGAGACAACGAGGTCAAAGCTGGCGTCTGGGAACGTCAGCGCCTCGACATCGGCCGGTTCGCAGCACACATTATGAACCCCGCGCGCGTGGGCCAGCTGTCGAGCCTGTACGAGCATGGCAGAGGAGAGGTCGACAGCGATCACTTGGGCGGCGTAGGGGGCCAAGGCCACCGCGGTGTGGCCGGCACCACAGCCAGCATCCAAGACCCGTTCGTGACCTTGCAGCGCAGCGGTCTGGACCAGCTGGTCCAGATCGCTGCCGCTTGCATGAATGGCGCTGGTGCGGTAGCGCTCAGCCACTGCATCGAATTGGTGGGCGACAGTTGCCTTGACGGAATGGGTCGGTGCGTCCGGCTGGTCGGTCATGGCACGCTTCTCCTTGCAAGGTTCCAGAGACAGTGTTGAGTCTGACTTTTTTGAATTGTACTGTATTTTGCAGAAGAAGGGCTCAAATGGGCGACCGGCGAATTGTGGTAAAATGGAGGGCAGCAGAGAGGGGTTCGGAGAGGCCGAGGAGATACTGGGATGGCGATGACAGTTTCAAAATTGACCGCCCACCTTGTGCAGCTGTTTGAGGCAGACAACCTGCTGCGGGATGTGGAGGTGGTGGGCGAGGTGTCCAACTGGAAACGGGCTTCCAGCGGCCACAGCTACTTCCGGCTCAAGGATGGTGGGGCTGCCATCAACGCTGTGATGTGGAAAAGCAGCGCGGGGATGCAGCGCTGGCTGCCGCGTGAGGGGGACCAGGTGGTCGCGCACGGCTATGTGGGGGTCTATCCTGAGAATGGAGCCTATCAACTCTATGTCAACCGGCTGCAGCCGGCGGGGCGAGGTCAGTTGTATGTCCAGTTGGAAGCGTTGAAAGAAAAACTGCGGCTGGCTGGGTTGTTTGAGACTGGACGCAAGCGCCCTCTGCCAGCGACACCGGCTTGTATCGGGATTGTGACCAGCCCGGATGCAGCTGCGCTGCGCGACCTGTTGCGCACGTTGGCGACACGCTGGCCGCTGGTAGAGGTGGTGCTCTTTCCCACGCTGGTGCAGGGGCCAGAAGCCGCCTCGGGCATTGTGGCGGCGCTGGCTGCAGCCCACCGACACAGCAGTGGGGGGACGCCGATCGACACCTTGATTTTGGCTCGGGGGGGCGGCAGCATTGAGGATTTGTGGCCATTCAACGACGAGCAGGTGGCGCTGGCGGTGGCGCAGAGCCCGATCCCAGTCGTGAGTGGGGTTGGGCACGAGACCGACTTTACGGTCGTCGATTTTGTTGCAGATCTGCGCGCACCGACCCCGACAGCAGCGGCGGAGGCGGCGGTGCGTGGCTGTGTGGCCAGGCAGGAGCTTTTGGGGACGCGTCTGCTGCAGCAGCAGCAGCGAATTCGCCAGCGGGTGGAACAGGAACGGCGGGGGCTGATGCGGCTGTCGGTTCGTCTGCAGCGGCTTCACCCACAGCGACGGCTGGACCAGCTGCGTCAGCTGTTGGATGAGCGAGAGCGGCGGCTTCACCGGGTGGCCCGTCAAACCCTGGTGCAGCGTGGCGAACAGCGGCTGGCTGCGCTGCAGAGGTTGGATGCGCTCAACCCGCTGCGGGTGCTGGGGCGAGGCTACAGCATCGTGCAGAACGCCGGGG
>JAPLGY010000139.1 GCA_026389955.1 Caldilinea sp.
GGCCGGGTTGTCTGTGCAGAGTTCGCCGGCGCGACGGAAATTTTGGAGGCTGCTGGGGATTCCTTGGGCCGGCCAGTGGAGGGGGCGCTGGCAACGGGCGCTTTGCCCGACGAAGCAGGGCTGTTTGAAGTGGGTGGAGAAGGGGGACTCTCGGGCGCAGGATTTTCTGGGTCAACGATCAAGACGACGCCGGGCCCATCGCTGCGTCCGGCCTGGGTGCGCAGCCCTTCTGCTGCATCGATGCAGCTGCCGGCGTCCACATACGCTGTGGTAGCGGCCAAGGTACGGATCGAAACCAGGTCGAGCCACTCGGCGCTCCCAGCAACCATTGCGGTCGGCGAATTCACCCGCTGGCGGTGCAGCGGCCACAGTTCGAGCGAAGGGGTAGACAGGGGGTCCTGCAGGGTCAGTCGATCTTGCGGAAAAACGCCGATCGAACCGTCTTCGTCGGTCAGAAAGGCAAAGGCATTGCCCAGCCCGGCCAGGGCCAGCCGGTCGGCCATGATACCGACACAGATCACACCTGCCTGCCAGGGTGTCGACAGCTGTTGGGCCTCGGCGGCGAGGATCGACTGGGCACGCCGCACCGTCTGGGTAATGACTTCGGACTGCGTCCCGCGTTCAGAATAGTAGGTGCGCTGCATGGCGCTGAGAATGCGCTCTGTCAGCGAGCCGGCGCTGGGGTGCCCTTGCAGATCGACCAACGCGCACAAATTGCCGCGCTGGGCCTGGGGGGTATCGTCCATCGGTACGACAATTCGCACACCGGGGGTTCTGTTCTCGACTTCTTCGACCAGATAGGCAATATGGATCGGCATGAGCAAAAATGGTGAGCTGCAACAAAAAACTTGGCTGCACAAATTGTAGCCTGAAGTAGGGAGAATGTCAACGTGAATCGCACACGTGGGGGTGCCGGCCGTGCAAAGTGCCCTGTGTGGCCAGAACCAGAGACATGGCGGGCCAGCCAAGAGTTTGTGTGATCTACTGCAGCGTCTCTGGCTCTTTCAAGTCGTGGGTGTGGCTGATTTTTGTTTGCAGGCGCTCTTGCTGCCAGATGGGGCGAAAGGCGACACCAATATTGGCGAGGGTTACCAGAATGCCGATGGCATAGGTGCTGGCCAGCCCCCACCCAAAGAGCAGGATGGCTGCCAGATGCACGGCAGGGACATGGACACCCATGAAGACCACTTTTTTCAGGTCGATTTCATACTGCTTGCCAAGTTCAAAGAGGGTATTGAGCTGCGACAAGGTACCGTCCATCAACACAATCTGGGCGGTATCGGTGGCAACTGTGGTGGCGCCAGAAATGGAAACAGAAATATTGGCTTGTTTGAGGGCAATGCTGTCGTTGATCCCGTCTCCTACAAACAGCACATGCCGGCCCTGTTTTTGTAGTTCCTGAACAAGCTGGGCTTTCTCTTCGGGCAGGACATTGGAAAAGACACGGTCGATCCCCAGGCTGGCGGCCAGTGCGTGGGCGGGTGCTGCATGATCGCCGGTGATCATGGCGATTTCAATGCCGTGGTGGTGCAGTGTATCGACGACACTCTGTGCTTCTGGGCGCACGGTCGGTTTGAGTTCAATGGCTCCTTGCAGGA
>JAPLGY010000570.1 GCA_026389955.1 Caldilinea sp.
TCGGTGGCGTACGTGCTCACTCAGGTGAACATGGCGCTCACGACCATCCTGCGGGCGGCGAGTCGTTACGACCTTGTGACTGCAGTAACGACTCCGCTTTCGGTTCTCTCAGGGACGCTTGCGTGCATCACCATTCCTGTATATCCGTCACTTATCACAGTAGCGCTGATCAATCTCTTCTCCGGTCTACTCACCTTGATTGCTGCGTTGATTGTCGTGCTTCGTGCCGTTCCGGCATCCAGGCGGCCTCTGCTGGGGTTGGAGGAGTTGCCCGGGCTTGCTCGATACGGCTTCTGGCTTCTGCTAACGCATGTGTTTTCGACTTTGACCGGTGGGGTAGACGACCTCGTTCTCACAGGGACCTGCGGAGCGGTGGCGGTTCCTCCGTGGTCGATCGGTAAGCGGTTGTGGTTGACGGCACAC
Organism: Caldilinea sp.; assembly: GCA_026389955.1. The sequence goes on from JAPLGY010000570.1 coordinate 424, forward strand.
ACTTTTCTGGCGCAGCACGTCGAGCATCTCGTGCCGACCCTAGGATCGCTGCGAACAGCCGATGGCTCTGCATTCGACCGCGTGTTCTCAGGGATGCACTGGTATGTGCTGCTTTTGGCAGCGTCGGGCTACACGTTGATGGCATGGTGGGGAGAGGTGCTCGTAGTGGCTGTTGCCGGACCGAGCATGCGCACGATTTGCCAACCTGCTATATTTGCGTACAGTATCCTTGGTTTAGCTTACGCGATGCTCATCATGCCTGTTGTGGCATCCCTTGCCGAGGGTGTTTCTCGCCCATCCTTTGTCGTCGCCGCTCTCTCCAACTGCTTTCAACTAGCGGCCTTATATCTCATTGCTGCGACCGCCGGACTCCCTTGGGCGTACTACGCGCCGCTGGCCGCATTTCCGATGCTCGTTGGGGCTTTGGGTACAACAGGGGTTAGACTTTTCGACGCTCGTTTGGCATTGAGGCGGCTGAAGTCTGTTGCTGTGCCGCTGAGTCTTGGGTTGGCGGGTGTAGTTTCATCGTTGGCAATCCCGTCAGAGTTTGGGGCGTCGGTTCGAATGGTTGTTGGTGGCTGTTTGGCTATCGGCGTGCTCGCTGGAACCATCTTCTTCGAAAGGTCTTTGTCGATCAACGCAGAAGCCCACGGACATCTCCGCCGGGTGATACTCCATGCCTGCGATCTTGTATCACGCCTGATAGGGAGGAGCTTCAATCGCTCCTCTCAACCGTCTCGGTACTCCGGAACACCCAGATGAGGAATTGGCTATGGCTTCAACGTCTTTAATGGTCTGTGAGATCGCCGGTGCAATGGATGCGCGTTCGCATCCTTCCGCAGTTCCTCTGTCGGGGTCTTCCGGGCTGTGCCTGCCGGCTGTCGCACAGATTCTTCCGAAGCGACTGGCCGCATCGTTGTCTGTCAACGCATCCCGCTCACGACCAGCCCTCTTTGTTGCCATCTGCTGTCTGTTCGGAGTCATTGTTCCCGTCGAGATCGCCGCGGATAGCCAGATGTTCGTGTCTCGCACGATTCTGCGGGTTCCGCCGCATTTTGCGATTACGGCGTTCACGATCGCGCTCGCGGTGTTGGCGGATCTCGGCTATTACCAAAAGCTCATCACCCGCCCCAGCGTAGCCTTCGGACTCTCGATCCTGGCTTTCGTTACCGTGGTTGGGGCATGGAAGCACGGCACAGGGTCTCAATTATTTCGATCCGACATCTACATCATTCGATGGTTTTTTGTCGGCTTCATCCTGATGCGGTTGGCGATCGCCGCGGGCATGCTCAGGCAATACCTCGTTTTCGCGGCGATCGTGATCATCGCTACGGCATACTCGATCGACGTGACAAACACGCAGGAAGGTCAGATCGACACGGCGACGAAGCGAGTGACGTCCTCAAATCTATGGCCCGTCATCAACTGCGGTACGATCATGATTGGACTCTTGCTGACCGTGACTTGGCCAAGGTCCTCTCGTTACGCAGCGGTGTCAGCAGCGGCCTTCGCGGCAATCGTGTTTATCGGTTCCATTCGGACGTCGACTCGCTCGCTCTTTGCGGAGCAGATGCTATGTCTCGTACTAGCCTTATTGGCGTTATCCCGCGACCCCAGGATGAAGGGACGCGGCAGAACCGTGCAACGAGCCGCAACCCTGATGGCTGTCATTGGCGCGATTGGTCTTGCCTACCAGATCGTCGGCGGCAACCTTCTCGCGTCTTACAGCCAGATCGGAACGCGAATGGAAGGCACGCTTCGCGAGAGCCGGATCGGTGCGGCGAGAATCGACGAGGCAGCAGAGTTTCTGCGTGGCATGAGGCCAGACGAATGGATTCTGGGCGGCGGTCTGGGGCAGATGTTTTACAGCATCCTGGGCGCATGGACGAATGTGCCGCACATCGCGGTGATTGGTTGGCTTCAGAAGGGTGGACTTGGTGTAATGTTTCTGGTTCTCTTGACGGTATACATCCTGCCGGGTGTTGGGTTTGTCCAGCAACTCTTACGTCCGAGGCGCTGGTCACCGCTGCCAGCGCCGATTCTTGTGGTCGGGCCCATGATGGTATCCTGGTGTGCGCTTACTTTTGTCTCGGGTGGCCTCGATATCGGATGCTTCCTCG
>JAPLGY010000395.1 GCA_026389955.1 Caldilinea sp.
CCTCCCCCTACACCGTCGAAGAGTATCTGCAGGCCACCTTCGACGTGGTGCGCGCCAACCAACAGCGCAACGCCTACGTGCGCCCGCTCCTTTTCCGCGGCTACGACAAGCTCGGCGTCGACGGACGCTCCTGCCCGGTCGAAACAATCGTGGCCTCGGTGCCGTGGGGTGCCTACCTCGGCAAGGAAGGGCTGGAGCAAGGCGTCGATGTGCAGGTCAGCACCTGGCGCCGGATGGCGCCCGATACCCTCAACGCGCTGGCCAAAATCGGCGGCCAGTACGTGAACAGCCAAAATATCGTCATGGAGGCCCACGACAACGGCTTTGCCGAAGGAATCGCCCTTGATATCAACGGCTACGTCTCCGAAGGCAGCGGCGAAAACATCTTTTTGATCATCAAAGGCAAAATCTATACCCCACCGCTGGCCAACAGCATCCTGGGCGGGATCACACGGGACTGCGCCACCCAGATCGCACAGGAACTCGGCTACTCGGTGACCGAAGCGGTCATCCCGCGCGAGATGCTCTATATGGCCGATGAGATCTTCTTCACAGGCACTGCTGCCGAAATTACTCCCATGCGCTCGGTCGACCGTCTGCCCGTCGGGAGCGGCAAACGCGGCCCCATCACCGAGCGCATCCAGGCCCGCTTCTTCGGAATCGTAGAAGGAGAACTGCCCGATACCTTCCACTGGCTCACCCCGATCGACTGACAGCACAGCAGCCCGGCCGACCGCTCGTTCGGACCACCGAGCGCTGCCCCCCGTTTTCAAAAAATCCAGCCCTGCACAGCCACCTACCTGCCTGTGCAGGGCTTCCCACCCGTTCACCGGCCGCTTCCGCCGGCGCTCCCATTTCCCAAATGACTTTCACACTTCGCCGGCCAACCGCTGCAGCTCGAAGAGCCGGTTGAGCGCGTCGAGCGGGGTCAGGCTGTTGACATCCAGCTTGCGCAGCGCCGCCACCGCCGGGTGCAGGTCGGCAAAAAGCGAAACCTGCAGCGCATTCGATCGTCCACGCTGGGCCACAGACTCGGCAAGCCGACGCGGACCCGCCGCCCCGCTGCGCTCCAGATCGCCCAGGATCTCTTCGGCACGGCTCACAACCTGAGCAGGAAGGCCCGCCAGCCTGGCGACATGCACCCCATACGAACGATCAGCCTTGCCCGGGATGATCCGCCGCAAAAAGACCACATCCTCGCCGTTGCCGCTGTCGTCGACCGCCACGTTGTAGTTGACCACATGGGGCAGCCGTTCCGCCAGATCGGTCAGTTCATGGTAGTGCGTGGCAAACAGGGTGCGCGCACGCAGGCGCGGGTGGTTGTGGATGTACTCGATCACAGCCCAGGCAATCGCCAACCCGTCGTAGGTGCTGGTCCCACGCCCGATCTCATCCAGCAGCAGCAGGCTGCGGCTGCTGGCATGGTTGAGAATGTTGGCCGTCTCCACCATCTCCACCATAAAGGTCGACTGCCCGCGGTGGATCTCGTCGCTGGCACCCAGCCGGGTAAAAATCCGGTCGACCACGCCGATCTGAGCACGCTCCGCCGGCACAAAACTGCCGATCTGCGCCATCAACGTGATCAACGCAGTCTGGCGCAAAAAGGTGCTCTTGCCGCTCATGTTGGGCCCGGTGATGATCTGCACGGCGGTCTCCGGGCCCAACACCGCATCGTTGGGCACAAACGGCTCGTCGACCAGCGACAGTTCGACCACAGGATGGCGGCCCGCCAAAATTTCAATGCCTGGCCCTTCGTCCACCACCGGTCGAACATAGCGGCGCAGCAGCGCCACATCGCCCAACGCCGCAAAAACATCGATCTCGGCCAGGGTCTGGGCAAGCTGAAGCAGTTTGCTCCCTTGGAGCGCCACCTGGCTGCACAGCTCGCTAAACAGCTGTTGCTCGATGTCAAGCCGCTGTTCGTCGGCGTTGAGCACCAGCGTCTCATATTCCTTGAGATCCGGGGTGATGTACCGTTCGCCGTTGGCAATGGTCTGTTTGCGAATGTATTCGGCCGGCACCTTCTCCATGTGGGTTTTGGTGACTTCGATGTAGTACCCAAAAACTTTGTTGTACCCCACTTTGAGACTCTTGATGTCGAGACGCTGGCGCTCCACCTGCTCCAGGTCGGCAATCCATTCCCGCGCATGACGGCTGCGCTCGATCAGGCTGTCCAGCTCAGCGTCAAACCCGGGCCGGAAGAGCCCAGGGGTGGCCAGATTAGCCGGGGGATCATCGACCAACGCCGCTTCGAGCAGCGCCAGCAGAGCCGAACAGTCGCTGCGCGGGATCTCCCAACCGCTCAACCGCTCCTCAATTTGGGGGGCCAGACGCAGCGCAGCACGGATGCCAACCAGATCGCGCGGCAGAGCACTGCCCTGCAGCACACGGTTGCTCCAACGTTCCAAGTCTCCCACATCGCGCAGCAGTTCGCGCACCTCCAGCCGACACAGCGTGTCGTCGTAGAAACGTTGAACTGCATCCAGCCGACGATGAATGGCAGCAACCTCGAGCAGCGGCTGGTGGATCCAGCGGCGCAGCAGACGGGCCCCCATCGGGGTGAGGGTGCGGTTGAGCACAGCCAGCAGGCTGCCTTCCACTGCCCCGCCGCGCATGGTCTCGGTGAGCTCCAGATTGCGCCGGGTAGATTCGTCCAGCGTCATAAAGGTGCCGACGGTATACACAGACAGGCGGGTCATCTGGCCGCGCACCCCTGGCTGAACCGTGGTGATGTAGGTCAAAACCGCCGCAGCGGCCCGCAACGCTTCCAGACGCCCCTGCAAGCCAAAACCATCCAGGGTCGTGACCCCAAAATGACGCTTGAGCGAGCTTTCCGCCGTTTCCACAGCGACCTGCCAGGGCTCGATCGGGGTGATCAGCGGACGGATCAGGTCGAGCAGACCGTGGATCGAAGAGTTCGGCGGATCCCAGTCGATCGGGATCAGTTCGCTCGGCTGCAGCCGGGAGAGTTCTTCGCCGACCCGCTGTTCGGCCTCTTCCTGGCTGGCCGCCTGGATCTGGGTCGCCGCAAATTCACCGGTCGTGATGTCGCAGTAGGCGATCCCCGCCACAGTTCCTCGTTTGCCCAGAGAAACCGCCATCAGGTAGTTGTTGCGCCGCTCGTCCAGCAGGGTGGGGTCGACGAGCGTGCCGGCGGTGATGACACGGCGCACCTCGCGCTCCACCAGCCCCTTGCCTGGCTCAGACATCTGCTCTGCAATCGCCACGCGGTAGCCCGCCTGGATCAATTTGCCGATATAAAAATCGACGCTGTGGTAGGGAACCCCGGCCAGCGGCACCCGCAGGTCGTTGCCCACCGGACGGCTGGTCAGCGCGATCTCACAGACGCGGGCGACGACACGCGCATCGTCGTCGAAGGTCTCGTAGAAATCCCCCAGACGGAAAAGCAGGATGCAGTCGGCGTACTGGCTTTTGACCGACAGGTACTGCTGACGCATCGGTGTGGTCATGGCACTTTCCTCAGGGCCACTGGGCGCCGGCAGTCTCGACAAACAAGGAGTAGAGCGACTGGCCGGTGGTCATGAAGAGCCGGTTTTTGCGCAGCCCACCAAAACAAAGGTTCGAACAGGGTTCGGGCAGGTGAATGCGCCCGAGCAGCGCCCCATCCGGCGCATAGCAGTGGACGCCATCGTAGCCGGCGCCTCCCCAGCCGGCAGCCGCCCAGACGTTGCCATCCTGGTCGCAGCG